>CAZTHV010000130.1:2987-8937 GCA_964613165.1 uncultured Marmoricola sp. | reverse complement strand
GTGCAGGGTGACGTCGCGGGTGGTGGTCCGCGCCAGGCCCTGGACCGAGGACTCCATCCGCAGGAACTCCAGCACCGCCGGACCGATCAGCCCCGGGTCGTCGAGCAGCATGCGGCGCTGGCTGGGTGCGTCGCCGAGGAGGGTCACCGCGTGCGAGATCAGCGCGGCGGTGGTGTCGCTGCCGCCGGCGGTGACCACGAAGCAGAAGCCGAGGATGTCCCAGTCGCTGAGCCGCTCCCCGTCGAGCTCGGCCGCGACCAGGGCGGCGATGAGGTCGTCGGCGTCGTCGCTCGGGTGCGCTCGCCGGGCGGCGATCACCTCGGAGAAGTAGGCGAGCAGCTCGGCGACGGCGCCGATGCCGTCGGGCCCTCGCTCGTCGCCGCTGCTGGCATCGTCGAGACCGCCGCCGTTGAGGGTCCGGTCCTGCAGCGCGGTCACCGACCGCACCCACGGCCCGAACCGGGTGCGGTCGGCCTCGGGGACGCCGAAGAGCTCCGCCAGGACGTACGTCGGGATGGTCGCCGAGTAGTCCCGGTGCAGGTCGACGGTCTCGCCGGCGGCGCTCCGCTCGCCCATCTCGGCCAGTCGCGCGCGGACGAACGTCCTGATCGCCCCCTCCAGCCGGGTGACCTGCCGGGGGGTGAAGCCGCGGCCGATGAGCCCGCGTAGCCGGGTGTGCCGTGGCGGGTCGAGCATCACCAGGTTGGGCGGCAGGCCCAGCATCGCGATCTCGTCGGGGAAGAAGGTGAGTCCTTGCGCGGAGGAGAACGCGTCCGGCTGCCGGACGGCCTGCCACACGTCCTCGAAGCGGGAGAGTGCCCAGAAGGCGGGTGCCCGGTGGTCGGCGGGCCGGTAGTGGACCGGGTCGTGGTCGCGCAGCCGCTGGTAGGCCGGATACGGGTCGTCCAGGAAAGCGGGATCCAGCGGATCATAGGTGGTGGTCAAGACCAGTGCCTTCCTAATGACAACTGTTAATAACGGCCGTCGTTAGTATCTTGCGCCCTAGCCAATCCCGCAACCCTCGCTGGTGCGGCCGGAGCGCATCGGCGGCGCCCTTCGGAACCCGATGAGACCCGGACGGGGAGCGGGAGCACCTGGGGTAGCGGGGGAATCGCTGCACCTCGGGGCGGCAATAGTGGCTACTGCTACGGTCGGCCCGCATGAGGGGGATGGTCGGTGAGGTGATGGCGCCGGGCGGCCATCAGGAGACGCTTCTGGAGGCCGTGCTGCAGGCGGGGCTGCCGTTCGCTCTCGGCCACCAGGCCGCCAGGGCGCACGCCTCGCGGTGCGCCGAGGCGCTTCGGATCCTGGGTCAGGGCGACTCGTTGCCGCACGTCAAGGTCCTGGCTGCCCGGGTCGTCGCGATGGTCCAGTCACACGGCGACGGCGTTGACGCGTATGCGGCGGCGGCTGTGGAGATGGCGGCCCGTCTCGAGGACGACCTCGCGCGCGGCTACGCGTTGGTGGCACGCAGCATGGCCGACCCGATGCCCGAGCACACCGACGCGCGGCTGGCCGCTGCCAGGGAGGTACTCGACATCGCCTCGCGGCACTCCGAGACCGAGCTGGTGCCGGTCGGCTACCTGATCCTGCTGGTGGCTCTCCTGGAGAAGGGCGAGATCCGCTCCCTCGACCTGGAGCTGACTGGCCGGAGTGAGACCGGTGTCCGCTTCCTCGACCTTCACCGAGAGGAGCCGGTGGGCTGGTTCCGCTGCCTGCGTGCCATCCTCGATGGGGACATACCTACCGCGGAGGCGCTGGTCGAGGAGCAGTACGCCGCCGCCGCGGGCCGGGAGGACACGGACGCTCTGGCGATCTACACCAGCCAGCTCGGCGTCGTCCGCTGGATGCAGGGGCGCATCGACGGCGCCGAGGATGCCTTTGCCGCGGCCCGGCGAGAGCATCCCGAGCAGGTGCTCTGGCCGGCTTCGCTCGCCTGGCTCTGGTTGGGTCAGGGCAGGCGTGCCGCCGCCGAGTCGCTGTTCGACTCGTTGCAGGCGCTCGATGAGATCCCTCGCGACAGATACTGGCTCTCGACCGTCACGGTGCTGGCCCAGGCGGCGACCCAGCTCGGCTCACGTGCCTTCGCCGAGGAGCTGCATCGGCTGCTGCTGCCATTCGCCGGCCGGCTGGTCCCGGTCGGCATCGGAGTCGCCTTCTGGGGGACGGCCGCGCGCACGCTGGGGCTGCTCGAAGAGCGACTCGGTCTGCTCCACGAGGCCCGCGCGCACCTCGAGGAGGCCGTGGCGATCGCCGGCCGTGTCGGAGCACAGGCCTGGCTTGCCGAGGCGCAGATCGAGCTGGCCGAGTTCGCCATCCGCCACGACCTCGGTGACGTGCCGGCGTACGAGCTCCTGGCCGAGGCGAGAGCGACCAGCGCGGCCCGTGGCTTCGAGGCACTGCGGCTGCGGACGATCCAGCGTCCTCGCATCCGGGTGATGGGACGCTTCGAGGTGATCTCCCACGACGGCGTGCGCGCCGAGTGGACCTCGCGCAAGGCCCGCGAGCTGTTGAAGATGCTCGTCGCCGCCCGCGGCGTGGCGGTGTCGCGCGAGGTCTTCATGGACGTGCTCTGGCCCTCGGTCGATCCGGCCAGGCTCGGCAACCGCTTCTCGGTGGCGGTCAACACGATCCGGCGGGCGCTCGACCCGCAGCGCACCCTGCCCCGCCAGCACCACCTGGTCGTCGAGGGCGATGCGGTACGCCTCGACCTGGCACACGTCGACGTCGACCTGGAACGGTTCCTCGCCGTCGCGAGTCGCGACGACGAGGCGAGCAGGCTCGCCGCCATGGAGCTCTATCGCGGCGGCGCCTTCACCGACGAGCCGTACGCCGACTGGGCGATCCCCGTGCGCGAGCACGTCGACCGGGTGTGGCGCTCGATCGATTGAGTGCGTCATGCCGCGCCGAGACCGCGAGGCTCAGCGGATCCGGACGGTGCCCTTGCGGAGGATCTCTCCCTTGGACTGGACGGTCACCTGGTACTTGGCGCGCTTGGCCGGGGCCTTCACCTTGAGGATGCCCTTCTGGTTCACCTTGCCGCTGCGCTGGACGACCTTGCCGCTCTTGCCGCGGGGGTTGAAGCGAACCCGCACCTTCTGGCCGGGGGCCACGCCGGCCGTCCTGACCTTGAGCCTCTTCCCCTTCTTGACGCTCTTGGCCAGCTTCGCCGCCGTCGGCTTGAGCACGTTCACGGTGCGGCTGCCCACGGTGTGGCCCGCGTAGGCGACCACGACGTTGTACGTGCCCGGCCGCTGGGGGGTGCGCAGGGTGAAGGCGGTGCCGCTCACCGCAGCGGCCTGGCGGACCACGCCGCCCTTGGTGCCGCCGACCGGGGTCCAGGTGATGGCGAGCGCGGGTCCGGTGCGGATGTCGTACGCCGCGACCCGGTGGGTCGTGTCGGGGTACGCCCTGCCGGGGAGCGCACCGAGGCGGGCATGCAGAGCCGGCCACCTGCCGGCCAGGTCACGGACGAACACCTGGCCGTATCCACGGGTCGCCACGGGGGTGAGGGCGCTTCCCTGACTCTCGAAGGTGACGTGCTGTCCGTCGCCGCTGATGGAGCTGGCCCTTGCCCACGAGAAGTTCTGGGCTCCGTTGGCGGTCACGCTGGCCCGGATGGTCTGGCCGGTGGTCCGGTCGTGGCGGAAGACGTCACTCTGGCCGTTGGTGTCGCCGGGGACCAGGTTGGTGGCGGTGGAGTGGAAGGTGACGTAGCGCCCGTCCTTGCTGATCGCCGGGTGGCGGCTGTCGTTGTTCGCCTTGGTCCCGCCGGTGGCGACGCTGACTCGCGTGGTGGTGCTCGTCTGGAGGTCGTGGACGAAGATGTGGACCTTCCCGTCCTGCTCGGCGAGTGACAGGTTGCCGGTGCGGCTCTCGAACACGACGAAGCGACCTTGGCCGCTCAGCGCGTGACGGATCGCCCCGTCCTCCCCGGCGGGGACCTTCGTCGTGGTCCCGGTGATCCGGTTCCGCACGAAGATGTCCGGATCGCCGTTCGAGTCGCCGGGGGTCACATGGGCGTTCCCGGAGTAGAAGGCGACGATGTTGCCGTCGACGCTGGGACTGACGGCACCGCCGGCGTCGACGACCGCGTTGGCCGAGCTCCTGCTCACTACCTCGATCCCGCCGGTCTGCCGGTCGTGCAGGTAGGCCTTGGTGGCGCTGTTGACGTCGTCGCCGTCGGTGAAGCCCTGGACGCGGGCGGTGAACCCCACCCAGCGGCCGTCGGGGCTGATGCTCGGCGGGCCCACGACGTTGTCGCCGGCAACCTGGCCGGTGGGCACCTGCGCCCCGGTGCTGGTCACGCTGGCGCGCTTGGTGATGCCGGTCCGGACATCGTGGACGAAGATGTCGGAGGTGCCGTTGGTGTCACCGGGCACGAGGTTCGAGGCGTGGGAGTGGAACGCGATGACCTGCCCGTCGGCGCTGATCGACGGATAGAAGCTGCCGCCGTTGCCCTTGACGCCCGCGCTGCTCTTGGAGATGAGGGTGGTGGTGCCCAGGTGCCGGTCGCGGCGGACGACCTGCCATTCGATCACGTTCTGTCCCGGCACGATCGGGCCGCTCGACTCGAAGGCGACGTAGCGGCCGTCGTCGCTGACCAGACGCCGTTCGAAGTCGCTGCCGCCGTCGTTCTTGCCGTTGCCCGGGCCGAAGCCGCCGGTGGTCACGCTCATCTGCACCGTGGTCGGTGACGAGGCAGCCCGAGCGCTCGTGCTCGTCACGATGGCGAGAGCGGAGCCGGCGAAGACGAGAGCGATGGCGACGACGAGTCCGCGTCGTAGGCTCGTGGAGACGACAACTGGCATGAAGAGGGGCACCTCGATCGGAAAGCGTGACTGACGGGTCCCAGTCTGGAGACGCCTCTGTGAGTTTCCTTAAACTCTCGAGGTCGAGGCCCTTGCAACCCATACGAGGAGCGCCGCCAGCAACGATGGTCGTGAGAATCTGGCGTCATGGCCCGCGACGCAACCCTCACTCGCGCCCGTCTGATCCGCGCCGCCGAGCGACGGTTCGCCCGCGACGGCATCGCGGGCACGCGGTTGAGCGACATCGTCCGGGATGCCCAGCAGGCGAACGACTCCGCGGTCGGCTATCACTTCGGCTCGCGGCAGGGCCTGCTCGAGGAGATCGTCGCGCGGCACTTCACGGGCATGGAGGAGCGGCGGGTCCTTCCCCCCGGCTGCGCCGACGTGCGCGAGCTGGTCGGCGTGATCGTCGAGCCCACGGCCGCCCTGCTGAGCTCGCCCGAGGGCCGGGACTTCCTGCGGATCATGGCGCAGCTGGCCGACTGGTCCGGAGTCGGGGCGGGGCAGCCCAACGAGATCCTGGTCGGCTCGGTGCTCGGAGCGCAGCTCGAGCTGCTCGACGTACGACTGCGCGAGCGGTGTGAGCCGGCTGTCGCCCGGGAGCGGGTGGGGATGCTGGTCACCTTCCTGACCGCCACGCTCGCCGAGCGGGCGCGGTCGGTCGAGGGTGGCCGCCGCCAGCGGCTGTCCCAGCAGCGGTACGTCGACCATCTGGTCGGCGTGCTCGCCGCCGCGCTGTCGGCGCCCGCCTGAGAGCGGCCTGCCGACAGCTGCGGCGTGAGAACACGCACACCGGAATCGCCGGTGTTCTGGCTCTCCGCATGTCATCGTGTTGCCCGTGTGTCGGCGAGGGCGCTCGGTGCGGCTGACGCGAGCGCTGTTGGTCGCGCTCGCGCTTCTGCTGCTGCCCTGGAGCCCGCCGGCCTCGGCGGTCCCGGTCCCGGCGGCCCCGGCGCCAATGGCTCCAATGGCTCCCATGGCCAAGCATCCCCGGCCGTGCAGCGCCGGCCTGGTCGCCCATTTGGAAGTGGGATGAAACACGCCGTTGCATTGTTCATCGAGGCCATAGCGCAAATGCTCGATTATCTCCACGCAGTAGACGGCATACGACATCGCCTTGCGCACGTTGCGATCTTTGA
>CAZTHV010000130.1:0-2977 GCA_964613165.1 uncultured Marmoricola sp. | reverse complement strand
AGCACCGGCACAGGGGTATCGTCCGCGAAGAGGATGTCCGAGCCCGTTACATGCTCGGCGAGACGACGATGCAGTGCTTCCAGCCACCAGGCCGCGCCGCCGACCCAGCCGGCCAGGTTGGAGCGAACAAGCGCGACGCCATGCCGGGCGAAGATCTTCGATTGCCGGTACAGAGCCAGGTGATCGCAGTATTTAGCGACCAGGACGTGGGCGAGAAGGCCAGGTGTTGCCAGACCCCCGGCGATCGGCCGCTCCGGCGCAGGCGCGGCTGGTGGCCCGCAACGGCTTCCAGATCGCCAACCACACCTGGTCCCATCCCCAGCTCCCGGCGCTGGACGACCGCGGGATCGTCCGTGAGCTGAGCTCGACGGCCCGGGCGCTGCGGCGTGCCCACGTGAAGCCCGGTCCACTGATGCGCCCGCCGTACGGCGCCATCGACGGCCGCGTCCGTGGGGTCCTCCGGCGTGAGCGCCTGGTGCCGGTGCTGTGGACCGTCGACTCCAACGACTGGCGGGGCGGCTCGTCGCGGCAGATCGCCGACCGGGTGCTGGGTCAGTTGCGACGTGGCGGCAACATCGTCCTGCAGCACGACGGCGTCAGGAACTCCCCGGCCTCGGTCGGCGCGGTGCCACGGATCGTGCGCGAGGCCCGCCGGCGCGGCTACTGCTTCACCGACCTCACCGCCCGCGGCCGCCCCCGGGTGCCGGTGCCCCGGATCGCCGCGACGGTGAGGGCCGGTCGTGAGGCGGGGCCGGAGCCGATCGTGGTGACACTGGCTCTGGACCGGCCGACCTCCCGGCGGGTGAGCGTCGTCGTGACGACCGTTCCGGCGACCGCGACGCCCGGCGCCGACTACGCCCCGGTCTCGCAGCGGGTCCGCTTCCGGGCCGGGGTGACCCGGGCCAAGGTGATCGTGCCGGTGCTCGACGACCTGACGGTCGAGGAGCTGGAGACCGTGACGGTCACCCTGACCAAGGCTCGGGGCCTGGTGGTCCGGACGCCGTCGGTGAGCGGCTCGATCGTCAGCGACGACGTGGCGACTCCGGCTGGAGCCAGGCTCAGCTGGGCCGACTCAGCCATCTGGAGAGTCGCGACACTCCCTCGGTGATCTCCACCGCCGTCCCGGCGAAGGACATCCGCACGTGCTCTCCTCCACGCACGGTGTCGAAGTCGACGCCGGGCGCCATCGCCACCCCGGTCTCGTCCAGCAGTCGGAGGCACCAGCCGTGCGAGTCGTCGGTGAGGTGGCCGATGTCGGCGTAGACGTAGAACGCGCCGTCCGCGGGCGCCAGCCGGTCCCAGCCGAGGCCGGTCAGCCCGCCCAGGAGGAGCCGGCGGTTCTCGGCGTACCGCGCCACGTGGCCGTCCAGCTCGGCGTACGACTCCGGCGTGAAGGCGGCGAGCGCGGCGTACTGGGAGAGGACCGGCGGGCAGATGGTGAGGTTGCCGGTCAGCACGTCGATCGGCCGGCGCAGATCCGCGGGGACCAGCATCCAGCCCAGCCGCCAGCCGGTCATCGAGAAGTACTTGGAGAACGAGCCGAAGACGATGCCGGTACGAGAGGTCTCCCAGGCCGATGACGTCGCCGGTCCGTAGCTGATGCCGTGGTAGATCTCGTCGGAGATCAGCCGGACGCGGTGCTCCTCGCACCACCGGGCCAGCGCGGCGAGCTCGGCGGGCAGCAGCATGGTGCCGGTCGGGTTGGCGGGCGAGGCGACGACCAGGCCGGCGATCGGGCCGTCGACCGCCTCGAGCTGCTCGACGGTGGGCTGGAAGCGGGTCTCCGGACCGCAGTCGATCTCGACGACCTCGCAGCCGAGCGCGGTCAGGACGTTGCGGTAGCAGGGGTATCCCGGCCGGGCCATCACCACCCGGTCGCCACTCTCGAAGGCGCTGAGGAAGGCCAGCAGGAAGCCGCCCGACGAGCCGGTAGTGACCACGACATCGTCCTCGCCGACCTCGATCCCCGAGGCGCGCCGGTGGTGCTCCGCGATCGTCCGGCGCAGCTCGGGTATGCCGGTGGCGACGCTGTAGCCGAGCACGCCGTCGTCCAGCAGCCGCTTCGCCTCCTCGCGTACCGGCCGCGGAGCGGGGGTCGAGGGCTGGCCGGCGACCAGGTTGACCAGGTCGCCGTGGCTCGCCTGCCGCCGGTTGGCCGCCGCGAGCAGGTCCATGACGTGGAAGGGCGGGACGTTCGCCCGCTGGGCTACCTGTAGCTGCCTCACCCGGGCAGGCTAGCTCTCGGCTCGGGGCTTCGGTGTCCCCCGCTGGGCATGCGGTCGTAGAGTCCGAAGCATGGAGGCGCGATCGATTCTCAGCAGTGTCGGGTTGCCACTGGCCGCCGCCGTTCTCGGGTCCGTCGCCACGGCGCCTGGCACCGGGAGCGAGTGGTACCGGGAGCTCCGCAAGCCGGCGATCCAGCCCCCGGGGGCCGTCTTCCCGATCGCCTGGACGGTGCTCTACACCCAGACCGCGGTCGCGTCCGCGGTCGCTCAACGTGGCATGGAGCCGCGGGAGGCGGCGGCCTTCCGCCGCAGGCTCGCGGTCAACATGGCGCTGAACGCCGGGTGGTCCTGGTCCTTCTTCCGCTGGCGGAAGGTAGGCCCCTCGGTGGCCGTCGCCGGCGCGTTGGCGGCGAGCAGCGCAGACCTGGCGCGGATGGCCGGGTCGTCGTCGCGGCCCGCCGGTGCGCTCCTGGCACCGTACGCCGCGTGGACGGGCTTCGCGACTGTGCTGAACGCCGCGATCTGGCGGAAGAACCGCCGACCCGTCTGACCGTCTGCCAGACAAGGGTTCGCGTCACCGGTCTAGACTTTCGCCCTCAACCATAGGGTTTGTCGCGGGGTTGTGTCGGTCCCTGCTGGTGGACTTGTCTCATGTCGATCGGCTCGTCTTCCGTCCCGCAGCATCCGGTGCTGGGGCTGGTCGACGCGCTCGAGACGCTGCGGGATCGGGCCGCCGAGGCCACCGCGTGGTC
>CAZTHV010000129.1:0-8938 GCA_964613165.1 uncultured Marmoricola sp. | reverse complement strand
GCTTCGGCGCCGACCAGACGCTGGAGACGGTGACGCATCGCGTCACGCTGCGCAGGCGCGCGGACGTGCGCAGCGGGATGCGGTTCCGGACGTGGCGCCAGTAGCCGGCGGCGAGGAGCGGCGGGATCAGCCAGGTGCCGAACGCCCAGAAGAAGACCGAGGCGCCGGCGATGAGGCCGCGGGTGGCGTCCACCATGGGCGCCTCGGCCATGCCGACGATCCGGGCGCCGGCAACCACGGTGATGGCGGTGGCGCCCATCGCCACCCAGTACGGCGGTGTCAGGTCGGCCGGCTTGAGGTCGTAGAGCAGCATCCGGGCGCCGACGAAGACGCCGGCGCCGGCGTACAGGAAGATCCCCACCGACCAGGAGAAGACGGCGAGCATCGCCAGCTCGCGGCGGTGGTCGGCGAGCTCCACCTCGAGCGTCGCGGCGAGTACGGCGATCGACTGGCTCGCGACCACCCAGATGAACCAGGTGCCGTTGGCCGTCTGCAGCACCGGCCGGGTGGCCCGACCGAGGACCGCCGTCCAGGGGATCACGTAGCCGAGCAGCAGCCACGCCGCCGAGGCGACCAGGAGCAGGGCGAAGGCGACGCCGTTGCGCTGCTCCACGCCCAGCCGGCTGCCCAGCACGCACGTGGCCGCCACGAACGTGAAGAACCCGAAGGCCCGCGCCGGATCGGCCAGGTCGCCGGCCATCTCATGACGGTGCCACAGCAGCCGCAGGACGCTCAGCACGACCAGCACCACGTACGCCGTCAGCGCGACACCGAGCAGCGCCGTGGAGATCAGCTCGCGGCCGGCGCCATGCATCGCCACGGAGACGATCCCGGTGGCCATCACCAGCGCGAAGTACCCCGGCGCCAGCTCACGAACGGCGGCGCCGGCCCGCTCCAGCAACGGACCGGCGCCCACCACTCAGCCCTGAGCGCCGCTGGCGAGCGCGCGCTCGACCAGCTCGCGACCCTCGTCGACGGCCTTGGCGTAGCCCGCGAGATCGCCGGCCTTCAGCGCGGAGTCTGCCTCGCGGAACTTGGCGTCGGCCTGCTGCAGCAGGCGAAGGGCGGCGGCGGGCAGCGGCTGGCCGTCACCAGAGCCGGCGCCGTCGCCAGCGCCCTCGCCGGACCCGGACCCGTCGCCCGAGCCGTCACCGGATCCCCCGGTGCCGTCCGTGCCCGAGCCGCCGGTCCCATCGGTCCCATCGGTCCCATCGGTCCCGTCGGTGCCCGAGCCGCTGGTGCCCGAGCTCGTCTTGCCGAGCACGTCGTCGAGCGCCTCGGAGAGCGTCGAGCCGATGCCGACCGACTTGCCGAAGGAGACCTGGACGAATCGCAGCACCGGATAGTTGCCCGAGCCGCCCTCACGCAGCGTGTAGATCGGTTGGACGTAGAGCAGCCCGTTGCCGACCGGCAGGGTGAGCAGGTTGCCGCTCACCACACTGGTGCCCTCGCGCTTGAACGGCAGCAGCGTCGCGGCGATCGCGTCGTCGGAGTTGAACTGGTTCGAGATCTGCGACGGACCGGGCACCTGGGTGCTGTCGGGCAGCCGGAGGATCTGGAACTTGCCGTACGTCTCCGGATCGGCCGCGTCGGCGCCCACCGAGATGAACGAGGCCAGGTTCTGCTTCTTGTTCGGTGTGTAGACCGAGGTCAGCGAGAAGACCGGGGCCGTGCCGCTCGCGGTGGCGACCGAGAGCCGGTACGGCGGCTGCTTGCGCGTCTGGACGTTCGGGTCCTCGGGCACCTGCCAGCGGTCGTTGCCCTCGTAGAACGCCTTCGGGTCCGTGACGTGGTAGGCCGCGAGCAGATAGCGCTGCACCTTGAACATGTCCTCGGGGTAGCGCAGGTGCGCCAGCAGCGTCGGGGAGATCTCCTCCTTGGGCTTCACCACGCCCGGGAAGACGCGCTCCCACGCCTTGAGGATCGGGTCGTCGCTGTCCCAGGCGTAGAGGGTCACCGTGCCGTCGTACGCGTCCACCGTCGCCTTGACCGCGTTGCGCATGTAGTTGATCTCGTCGGTCGGCAGCGTGGCGTACGCCGAGCGCGGGCTGATCGCGTCAGAGGTCATGTCGCGCAACGACCGCTTCTCCGACAGTGGGTAGCGGTCCGTCGTCGTGTACCCGTCGAGGATCCACACCACCTTGCCATCGACGACGGCCGGCAGCGCGTCGTTGTCGACGGTCAGCCACGGCGCGACCTTCTGCACCCGCTCCAGCGGCGCGCGGTCGAAGAGCACCTTGGAGTTCTCGTGCACCCGCGAGGACAGCAGGAAGTTCGGCTCGCCGAAGCGCACCGCGAAGAGCGCCTTGCGGAAGAGGCTGCCGACCCCGACCCCGTCCTTGCCGTCGTACGTCGTCGCCTGCGATGCCCCGTCGCCGGAGCCCTGCGGGTAGTCCAGCTCGACGGACTTGCCACCCGAGGGCTTGCCGACGATCGAGTACGACGGGCTGTTCTCGCCGAAGTAGATCTGCGGCTGGTAGCCGTCGCCCTCACCGGTGAGCACGCCGCGCGGCGGGATGTCCTCCTCGGCCCACAGCGGCTCGCCGTCGTCGTTGGACACCGCCTGGTCCGCGGCGTCGCGCTGGTTGCCGTAGGCCGCGATCATCCCGTAGCCGTGGGTGTAGACGGTGTGCTCGTTGGTCCAGTTCCGCTGCTCGTCGGGCAGGCCCTCCAGGTGCAGCTCACGGGCCGCCACCACCAGGTCGCGCTCACGGCCGTCGACCTGGTAGCGGTCGACGTCGAGCACCGAGCGCACGCTGTAGTAGCCGCGGACCTGCTGCAGCTGCTCGAACGTCTCGCTGACCAGCGTCGGGTCGAGCAGCCGGATGCCCGGCAGCGACGCCGCGTCGGTACGCAGCTGCTCGCGGGAGAGCGTGGTCTGGGCGTCGTACTCGGTCACCGTCGCGTCGTCGAGGTCGTACGCCGTCCGCGTCGCCGCGATGTTCTTGGCGATGTAGGACGACTCCTTGTCCGGCTCGTTCGGCTTCACCTGGAAGTGCTGCACCAGCGAGGGCCAGACCATCCCGAGCAGCACCGCGGAGAGCGCGAAGAGCGCCAGCCCCACGCCGGGCAGCAGCCACGTGCGGCGGAAGACGTTGGCGAAGAAGAGCAGCGCACAGACGATCGCGATCGCCATCAGGATGTTCTTGCTCGGCAGCATGGCGTGGTCGCGGGCATAGGTCATCCCGGTGATCAGCGAGCCCTTGGCCGAGGTCAGGTCGTAGCGGTCCAGGTAGTAGTCGGCGCCCTTGAGCAGCACCAGGAAGCCGAGCAGCACCGACAGCTGCGCCTGGGCAGGCCCGGAGACCTTGCTGGTGCGCGACTGCAGCCGGATCCCGCCGTACACGTAGTGCACGACCACGGCGGCGATCAGGCCGATCACCACCGCGGTCATCAGGAAGTCCACCATCCAGTGCAGCCACGGCAGGGTGAAGACGTAGAAGCCGATGTCCTTCTCGAAGTAGGGGTCGGTCGAGCCGAACGACTCCCGGTGCCGCCACAGCTGGAAGGTGCGCCACTGACCGGCGGCGGACGCGCCGGCGAAGCCGCCGAAGACCAGGCTCACCCCGATCAGCGCGACGCGCCGGATCGGCCCGAGCACCTCCCGGTAGCGCTCCAGATTGGCCTGCTCGAGGGAGTTCGCGCGGAACGCCGGCCGCAGCCGATAGGCCAGCCAGATGTTGCCGCCGACCACGACGGCCATCAGCAGGCCGAAGCCCAGGAAGAGCCCGATGCGCGTCCAGATCAGCGTGGAGAAGACCCCGCCGTAGCCGATGCTGCCGAACCACAGCTTCTCGGTCCAGATGCTCGCGAACAGCGAGAACGCCACCAGCAGCGCGGCAAGCACGATCAGCGTCAGCACCAGCGGACGCGGCCGGCGCTGGGGGCGCATCGGCCGGGCCTGGGGCTCGGGGTCGTCTAGAAAGTCACTCATCGCGGGGCTCGTCCTCCAAAGGCACGGGCAAGGGCTCCAGTGTGGCGTGCAGCATAGTCAGCAGGTCGGGTACGAGGTCAGGACTGGTCAGCACCGAATCCGGCTCGTCGTGCGACCGTAGCCGCAGCGCGCAAGCCTGCTCACCACCGCGCAGTACGGCGGCCACGATGCGGACCTCCTGCCGGCCAGGATGCCCGGCGGCGTACTGCTGCGCGGCGGCCGGGTCGGCCGGGATCTGATCGCCGGCCTCCGGGGGCAGCACCAGCCGCTCCAGCACGGCCGCGCACCCGTCGACCTCGTCGGGCCAGATGATCTGGGTCAGCATCTCCTCCAGGCGTACGCCGGGAGGAAGCGGCTCCTGCTCCACCGGGGTCCAGGCCGTCGCGTCGCCGAGCGCATCGGCGAGATCGGGCTGGCCGGCCAGCAGCTCGGCGGTCGACACGACGGCGTACAGCCGCTCGGGCTGGTCCCAGCCGAGACCGGCCGCGTGCGCCTCGAGCTCCCGGACGACCGCCTGCAGGTCGCTCATCGGAGGCCCCACGGCGTTGTCCGGAGGAGCGAGGCGGAGGAGGCGACCGTCGAGAGGTGGTTCATCGCGTGCACCTCGGCAGGTCGACGCCGGGGTCCTTCGCCCACGCCTCGATGTCGTCGATGGCGTCCTTGAGGTCGCTCACTCGCACCACCCTCATCTTGTCCTGGTCATAGTGCGCCCGCGCCGCCTCGCCGCAGTTGCCCGCTGGGGCGAGGAAGAGCCGGGCCCCGTCACGCTGCGCCCCGGCGATCTTCTGGGCGATCCCGCCGATGGGGCCGACCTTGCCGTCGGCGGTGATCGTGCCGGTGCCGGCGATCGGCTTGCCCGCGGTCAGCGAGCCCGGCGTGAGCAGGTCATAGATGCCGAGCGCGAACATCGTGCCGGCCGACGGACCGCCCACGGTCGACGGCAGCTGGATCTTCACGTCGACCGGGAAGTCGAAGCTCTGCTGGATGCCCACGCCGATCCGGGACTCCTCGGCGTTGTCGGGCGCGGCCTCGGTGGTCACCGTGACCTTCGTGCGCTCGCCCTGGCGCTCCACCACGATCGGCAGCGCCGTGCCGGGCCTCTTCGGCCGGATCTGGCCGAGGAGGGCCTCGGGGTCGGGGGTCTCGACGCCGTTGACGGTGACGAAGACGTCGTCGGCCTCCAAGAGGCCGGCCGACGGACCGTCCTCGCTCACCGAGGTCACCTTCATCCGCGTGGTGAACGACTCGCCCAGGGCGGTCATCGCCGCGGCCGTCGCGGTGTCCTTGGAGGAGATCATCTCCGCGGCCGACTCCTCGCGCACGCTCTCGCGGGTCTCGCCCTCGGTGTAGACGACGTCGCGCGGCAGCACGGCGGTGTCGGGGTCGAGCCAGCCGGTGATGACCGCGGTCATGTTGACGTTGCGGTCGGGCCCGCTGGGATAGACGGTGGTCATCCGCAGGGCACCGGTGTCGGCGTGCACCTCGTGGCCGTCGATCTCGATGATCTGCTTGCCGTCGTACTTGCCCAGGACGTTCATCGTCGGACCCGGCCGGAAGGTCACGTAGTGCGACGGCATCCACGCCGCGATCAGCGACAGCGCGGCGATCAGGGCCAGCGCGAGCAGGCCCGCTGCCGTACGGCGACTCATGCGCCCAACCCTAAGGGGACTCCCTAGGCGGAGAGGTCGCGGCGCTGGTTATGCCTGACTGCGACGCCGGTGCTGCGCTCGCGCGGACGGCTCACTCGCGGCTCGCTGGGCAGGGGCCGCATGATCGCCTCGGCCATCCGCGCGGCAGCCGCCGCCCGCTGCTCCTCGCTCGGCTCGCGCTCGATCCGCTCTCGGCCGGCCCAGGTCGCCCAGGCCATCGCCAGACAGGTCGCGACGGCGGCAGGCGCCAGCCAGAGCAGGATCTCCACGCCCCCATGATGCGATGGCCGCGACCGGACGAGCCGCTGACACGCGGAGGCCGGGCCGACTCGGGGCCAGTCAGGCCGAGTTGACCCACTCCTCGGTGCCGTCGTCGAAGAGCTGGTTCTTCCAGACCGGGACCCGCTCCTTGAGCCGGTCGATGAGCGCGCGGGACGCGGCGTACGCCACCTGCCGGTGACCGGCGCTGACGGCGACGACGACCGCGAGATCACCGACGCTCAGCGAGCCGACCCGGTGCACCGCGGCGACCGCGACCGTGTCGAACTCGGCGGCCACCTCGGCGGCGACCTCGGCAAGGACCTGCTCGGCACTCGGATGGGCGCTGTAGTCGAGCCGGACCACGCCGCGGCCGTGATCGTGGTCGCGAACCGCGCCCAGGAACAGGTTGACGCCACCGGCCACCGGATCGCTGACCGCCGCGAGCACCTCAGCGGGGTCGAGTGGGGTCTCGCGGATCGCGGTCAGCCGCACCGCCTGCCCGGGTCGGGCCAAAGTGGTCACCCCGGAAGCCTACGTTGTGGTTGGCGCGGACGGTACCTTGGAGCCCATGACCAACGGCCCTCAGGACACCCCCGACGAGCCGGGCGAGAACCCGTTCAAGGGCACTCCGTTCGAGCAGATCTTCGCCTCGCTCAGCGGCGGGGAGGGCCTCCCCGATCTGGGCGCGTTCACCATGGGCTCGTTGGACCTGGCCGGGATCATGGACCGGATCGAGGGCATGCTCGAGCCCACCGAGAGCGCGGTGAACTGGGAGCTGGCCGCCGAGCTCGCCCGGGGTGCGGTCATCAAGGCCGGCACCGACGCCACCCCGGCCAAGACCGCGCACGACCAGGTCGCGGACGCGGTTCGGCTGGCGGACCACTGGCTGGACACCGCGACCGTCTTCCCCTCCGGGGTGTCCGGCACCGCCGCGTGGAGCCGGACCGAGTGGATCGAGGAGACCATCCCGGTCTGGCGGGTGCTGGTCGAGCCGGTCGCCGGGCAGGTCGTCGGCGCGATGGGCAACGCGCTGCCCGAGGAGACGCGCGCGGCGGCCGGGCCGCTGCTCGCGATGATCGGCCGGGCCGGAGGCGCGGTGTTCGGCTCCCAGGTCGGCGAGGCGCTGGGCGGACTGGCCGGCGAGGTGCTCACCGCCTCCGACATCGGCCTCCCCGTGGGCCCGGCCGGCAAGGCGGCACTGGTCGTCGGCAACGTGGCCACCTTCGCCGACGGGCTCGACGTCAGCGCCGACGACGTACTGCTCTACCTGGCGCTGCGCGAAGCCGCCCACCAGCGGCTCTTCGCCCATGTCCCGTGGCTGCGCGACCACCTGCTGCGCTCGGTGGAGGACTTCGGCCGCGGCCTCACCATCGACATCGCCGCCATCGAGGAGCACTACACCCAGACGATGAGCGGGATCGACCCCAACGACCCGGCCGCGATCGAGGCGGCGATGAGCAACGGGCTCTTCACGCCTCGCAAGACTCCCGAGCAGCTGGCCGCACTGGACCGCCTGGAGACCGCACTGGCCCTCGTCGAGGGCTGGGTGGACGAGGTGGTCGGCCAGGCCACGGTCGAGCGGATGCCGGCCGCGGCCAAGATGCAGGAGGCGATCCGCCGGCGCCGTGCCGCCGGCGGGCCCGCCGAGGAGACCTTCTCCGCCCTGGTCGGCCTGGAGCTGCGTCCGCGCCGGCTGCGCGACGCCTCCGCGCTGTGGGGCTCGCTACGCTCCCGCCACGGCCACGAGGCCCGCGACGCCGTCTGGGCCCACCCCGATCTGCTGCCCACGGCGGCCGATCTGGACGACCCGCTCGGCTTCCGCGAGGACGTGACCGAGCCGGATCGGCTCAGCGACACCGACTTCGACCAGGCGCTCGCCGATCTGCTCGACCGCGAGACCGGCCCCGACGACACCGAGTGAGCGGCCTGCACCACGACGCCCTGGCGCTGCTGTCGTCGTGGGCGGCGCCCGACGCCGACCAGGAGCGGCTGCGCCGGCAGTACGTCGCCCACCTGCGATCGGGGCGTCCGGGACTCCTCAAGGGCGACTTCCCCGACCACCTGACCGCCGGCGTCCTGGTGCTCGACCAGGCGGGCGACCATGTGCTGCTCAACCTGCATCGCAAGGCCCGACGCTGGTTCGCCTTCGGCGGGCATCTGGAGACCGGCGACGACTCGCTGGTGTCGGCCGCGACCCGGGAGGGGGTGGAGGAGTCCGGCCTGAGGCTGATGACGGACCCGGTGCCGGTGCACCTGTCCTGCCACCCGGTCGACTTCTGCGACAACCGCGGGACGGTGCGTCATCTCGACGTCCGCTTCGTGGCGCGACCCGCCGCCGGCATGCCGCAGACGAGCCCGGTGGTCAGCGAGGAGTCGCTGGACCTGCGCTGGTTCCCCGTCGAGGAGCTGCCGACCGACGAGCCGGACATGGTCGACCTGGTGCGCCTCGCCGTCGCCCGGAGGCGATGACCGGTCGATGGCCAGTCGACGACCGGCCGACAACCAGCAGAGCCTCGGCTACCTGACGGTCGCGGCGACGCCCTCGAGGTAGCCCTTGGCCCGCTCGGCCTTGGGAAAGCGATCGACCATCCTCCAGAACCGGGCGTTGTGGCCCGGCTCCAGCAGGTGCGCCAGCTCGTGCAGCAGCACGTAGTCGATCACCCAGGCCGGCATGTCGCGCAGCTTGTCGGAGAGCCGGATCGTCTGGTCGGCGACCGTGCAGGAGCCCCATCGGGTGGTCATGTTGTCCACCCAGCGCACCGAGGCCGGCACTGCCTGTCCGTCCAGGTAGGCGTCGCTCAGCTCGGCGGCGCGCTCCATCAGCTGCTCGTCGCTGCGTCGCCGCCGTCCCTCCGACCTGGCCAGCCGGCCGAGCATCGTGCGCACCCACTCGGCCTCCTCGGCGCGGGTGAAGTGGTCGGGAATCAGCACGATCACCTTGCCGTCCCTGCGGTAGGCCGAGACCGTGCGCCGACGACGGCGGGAGCGGCGCACCTCGACCTCCGGCTCCGCGATCCGCTCCGTGCTCCGCGCCATGGTGGGGACGCTATCCCCCGGCGCCGACACGGTCATCCCGCTGCCGGGTTCGCCGAGG
>CAZTHV010000128.1:6659-8944 GCA_964613165.1 uncultured Marmoricola sp. | reverse complement strand
CCGAAGGCCGAGAGGTGCTGAGCAGTCTGACGGTCGAGGAGAACCTGATTGCCGGAACATTTGCGGCACCGGGGTCACGCCGACGGTATGCGGAGCGCTTCTCGGAGTTGTACGAGCTCTTCCCAGTTCTCCATGAGCGGCGTCGCCAGGCGGCAGGCACATTGTCGGGCGGCGAGCAGCAGATGCTGGCGATCGCCCGAGCCCTGGTGGGCGAGCCGAAGCTGCTGATGCTGGATGAGCCATCCATGGGCCTCGCGCCGCTGGTTGTCGAGGCCGTCTTCGAGCGGCTGAGCGACATCGTTCGGTCCGGGCTCACTGTCCTGCTGGTCGAGCAGAACGCGGAGATGGCCCTCTCGGTCACGCAGCGGGGATACGTCTTGAGCGCCGGTCACATGGTGGCGGAGGGCGATGTCGAGTACCTGAAGAACAGCAAGGTCGTTCTGGAGGCCTATCTCGGAGCGGACACGGATGCCACGGACGACTCGCACATGCTCACCGGAGACGACAGTCTCGGAAATGAGAGGGATGAATAGTGGAAACATTGGGAGAAGTAACTCTCGCGGCGGTCCAGACCTCGCCGGTGTACTTGGACCGCGAGGCGACCGTTGCGAAAGCCTGTGACCTCATCGGAGACGCTGCGGCCCGCGGCGCGGATATCGTCGCTTTTCCCGAGTCGTTCGTTCCCGGGTATCCGTACTGGAACTGGATGATGACGCCGTATGAGGGTAGTGCTTGGTTCAAGCGAATGTGGCACGCCGCCGTCGAGGTTCCCAGCGCGGACACGAATCAGATCGCCGCGGCAGCTCGCGATCATGGCGTCTATGTGGTCTTGGGCATCAATGAGCGGAACCGCACCCATGTGGGAACGATCTACAACACCAACCTCGTGTTCGATCCCGATGGCCGACTCATCGGGCGCCATCGGAAGCTGGTCCCGACGTGGGCGGAGAAGCTGATCTGGACACCCGGCGACGGTAGCGGACTGGTGGCTCACCCCACCAAGTTCGGGAAGCTGGGTTCGCTTATTTGCGGCGAGAACACGAATACTCTTGCTCGTTACTCGCTGCTGGCGCAAGGTGAACTCATTCATGTTGCCAATTATCCGGCTTGGCCTTTTGTCGACAAGTTCAACATGCCACAGGGAATTCAGATCCGGGCCGGAGCGCACTCTTTTGAAGGGAAGCTGTTCACGGTCGTGTCCTGCAGCACCATCTCGGAGGAGATCGTGCAGATGCTGGCGCGCAATGAGGAAGAGGCGCAACAACTGCGCTGCGGCCCCAGCGCGTACTCCGGCGTTTTCGGTCCCGACGGACTTCCGGTGGGAGAGTCGTTGATCGATGACGAGGGAATCGTGGTGACAACAGTCGATCTCGATTCCTGTATCGAGCCGCGTCAGCTTCATAACATCGTGGGTCATTACAACCGGTTCGATGTCTTCGACCTCACCGTCGATCGACGTCATCACGAAGCCATGCGAGTCGTCCCCGAAGACGGGCGCGGAGGCGAACGGCTACGAGGGGCGGACCGGCTTCAGGGATCCGACCTGCCGAATTACGGCGTCGACGACGGCGACGATCGGGCGGCGGGATCTGAGTGAGGTTGGGCGTGACGTATGGCGTCCGTCTCGGTAGAGCGTGACCGGTCCAACTGACGATCCGGGCGACCGAAGACGCTATTGGCCTTCGATCGCGGCTGCCACATCATTCACCACGCTGGGGATGCTGGCGCCCTTCACCCTCGGCGCTCTCAGCGTCTTCGTTCTCGTGGATCTGGACATCTCCACCACCATCGTGGGCACTGCCGTCTCTACGTTCTTCTTGACGTCGATGGTCTGCTATGTCCTGCTCGGACGGCTTGTGGAACGGGTCGGCCCGCGGGTGTCGACGACGTCGGGCGGTGTGATTGCCGGTGTCTCGCTCGTGGGCGTCGGGTGTTCCGGCGGGACGCGATCGCTGCTCGGCTGGATGGCGGTCGGCGGCGTGGCCAACGTCTTGGCGCAACTGGGAGGCAACCAGTCGTTGTCCTCGGACGTGCCGCTCCGGTGGCGTGGTCGCGCCTACGGTCTGAAACAGGCAGCGGTTCCCCTCGCTGCCGTGCTGGCGGGTGTGTCGGTGCCGGTCTTGGCGCTGAGCGTCGGCTGGCGCGAGGCATTCCTGGTCCTCGGCTCACTGGCGTTCTTCGCCGCGCTCTTCTACTATCTCGCCGCGCCGCGGAGACACGACCGTCCGCGTCAGGCGACGACGCGTCGAGGCGCCTTCCGGTGGTCTGTGGTCGTGGGCCTTGTG
>CAZTHV010000128.1:0-6649 GCA_964613165.1 uncultured Marmoricola sp. | reverse complement strand
CCGCATTGGCAGCGGCGCCTGCCAATGCGGCTGTCAGCGCCTACGTCGTCTTCTACGTGCCGTCGCTGGTCGCCCGAGATCACTCTGCTGCATTCGCGGGCGTGCTGCTCTCGGCAGGCGGTCTCTCGGCGGCGGCAGGACGGATGACCGTCGGCTTCTACCGGGACCGGTATGCGGCGAGTACGGGCGTGGTGCTGACCGGCATGCTGACCCTGGGTGGCATCGGGTTCGTTCTGCTGGAGATGCCAATGGCGACCTGGGTGGTGGCACTTCACCATGTCGCGCTGTGCTTCTTCGGCTGGGGCTGGAACGGATTGCTCACCCTGGCCGCGGTGGAGAGGTGTCCGGAATGGCCCGCGCGGGCGACTGGTGTCGTGCTGGCCGGCGTGAGCCTCGGCGGCGTTCTCGGGCCGGTCGGTGCCGGCCTCGTCGCCGACCTTCGGTCCTACTCCTTCCTCTGGTACTGCTGCGCTGCGGTGATGCTGGTCGCTGCCGGTCTGGTGACAACGCCGCGGCGCCGGCGGCGACTCCGCCGCGCGTCTCAGGCAGCTGTCACGACCGGGGGGAGCGAGGCGGGCGAGGGGGCCGCGGATGCTGCCGGCTGGGGTCGCGGCGGATCTCGCGGGCGCGACGGCGCTCGGCGCGGGCAAGGAGGAAGCCGAAGGTAGCAGCGGCGAGGATCGCGACGATCAGCCCCAACACCTGGATTGTGGTCATGACGCTCCTCTCGGTTCCCTGGAGCGGTACCCGGTCGCGCGGCTGGCATGTGCTCAGTCGCGCGAGTCCCGGGTGACGTCGAAGCGGTCGTGATGGCGCCGACCGGCCTCCAGGCCGACCGGGTGGCCGATGCGGGCCAACGGCCCCCAGTCGACGACCAGCGGCTCGTGATCTGGGCCGCGACCGGCCTGGGACCGGCTGCGTAGACCGGGACGCCGGGTCGGTGACCCTGCGTCCTGGCGCCGCCGGGATGGCCGGACCTTGGCGAGCCGCCGTCAGCTGTCGGTGCGGATGCCTTCCGCCGCGCGGCCTGCGAGATCCTCGACCTTGTCGGCGGTGCTGTCCATCGCCGACTGTCGCGCCTCCATGGCCGACTCGCCGGCATGGCGGGCCATGTCCTTGGCCCTCGTGGCCAGCTGCTCGGCCTCGGGGCTGTTCAGGACTCCGGTCTTCTTGGCGACCAGGTAGACGATTCCGGCGGCGACCGCGACGGTGACCAGCAACTTCATGACTCCTCCTCGGCGATGGGGGTGCGGAGCCGTGCGGTACCCCCGCCGGGCTTGCCGAAACGAAGCCCGCGCGTCGCCGGTCCTTCGAGCACCTCGCCGGTCGCCGAGAAGCGAGAGCCGTGGAGGCGGCAGTCCCAGGTCTGCTCGGCGTCGTTCCAGGAGGACCGCCGAGATGAGGGCATCGCTGCGCCAGGGGGTGGCAGGCGGTCTCGCGCACGACCGAGAGGTTGATCGTGGCCAGCTCGCGCAGCGCGGTCGGAGCCAGCGGCCGCGAGCGAAGTCGGGGCGCGACGCCGCCGAGCGTCTCGGCCGCGATCGTGTGCGCTGCGGCGACCGAGTTGGCCATGCCCCAGCCGCCGTAGCCCGTGGCCGCGTGGATGTCGGCCGGTCCGGGCAGCCGGCCGACCGCCGGAACGCCGTCGAAGGTGCCGTAGTCCTGCGCCGACCAGGCATGGGTCACCCGGCCGTCGGGGAACGCCTCGAGCGCCCAGCCCCGAAGCGCGTCGAGCCGCTCCTGCTCGGAGCTGACCCTGCCGGTCGGATGGCCGTAGCCGCCGGCGAGGAGGAGCGACGGATCGCCGGGAACATCGCGCACCGAGTGGGTCGGTGAACCGGCCGAGACGTACATCCCGGGAGCGACGGTGGCGTCGCGGAGTGCCACGACGTAGGAGCGGTACGCCCGGAGCCGGGCGAAGTGCAGACCGCGATCCACGACCGGCGTCCCGGTGGCGACCACGACGTGAGCGGCGGTGAGCCGGGTGTCGTCGGCCAGCCGTACCACCGCGGGCCGGCCGCCCTTGATCTCGACGACACGCCTGTTGTGGTGGACCGTCCCGCCGTGCGACCTGAGCTGTACGACGAGCGCGCGCAGCAGCTCCATGGGATCCAGCTGCATCTGGTCCGGCAGGCGCACCGCGGCGTGCGCGGGGAACGGCACGTCGAGCACCGGCTCGACGGTCACCGGCAGCCCGAGCGCGGTTGCGGCGTCGTACTCGGCACGGATGGCGGGGACCTCGGCCGGCGAGGCGGCGTAGGTCACCGCCGCACGGCTCTGCCAGGCGACGCCGTGGTCCTCGCAGAAGCGCCGTATCCAGGCGGCTCCCTCCTGATTGGCCGACAGGTAGGAGGCGGCGATCTCGTGCGACTGCCGGCGCAGCAGGGTGGAGAGCCTGGTCCCCTGCAGCACGCTGATCTTGGCGGTCGTCCGTCCCGTCGTCCCGGCGCCGGGACGACGGGCGTCCAGCACGCCGACCATGCGGCCCGCCCGGGCCAGAAGCAGCGCGGTGGTGATGCCGGTCAGGCCGCCGCCGACGACCAGGTCGTCGAAGTGGCTGCTGGGCGGCAGCAGGTCGTGGAGCGAGTCGATCTCGTGGTCCTGCCACGGTGGCCCGGTGCTGGCGGTGGGGGTCATGTCCGCCCGGTACCCGCCGTCGCCCGCATGCATGCCCGCCTGAGCGCGGGGGTATTGCCCGCGGCATGACACATCCTCCGCAGAGCCAGGAGCTGCCCGGCAGCCAGGAGGAGATGGTTCCCGAACCGGACTGCGGTGAGGAGTCCTACCGCGGCTCCGGGCGGCTCGCCGGCAAGGTCGCGGTCATCACCGGCGCCGACAGCGGCATCGGCCGCGCGGTGGCGATCGCCTTCGCGCGCGAGGGCGCAGACGTGCTGGTCTCCTACCTCGACGAGCACGAGGACGCCGGCGTGACCGCGCACCACGTCGCTTCGGCGGGCCGGCGGGTCCTCCTGGTGCCCGGCGATCTCGCCGACCCACGGCACTGTCGCGATGTGATCGATCGCGCGGTGGCCGAGTTCGGCAGGATCGACGTCCTGGTCACCAACGCGGCGTACCAGACCGTGCACGAGACCTTGGAGGACATCCCGGACGAGGAGTGGGACCGCACGCTGGCGACCAACCTGTCGGCGATGTTCCACCTCTGCAAGGCGGCGGTGCCGCACATGCCGGAGGGTGGCTCGATCATCGGCACCTCCTCGGTCAACTCCGATCAGCCGAACCCGACCCTGGCGGCGTACGCCGCGACGAAGGCGGCCATCGCCAACTTCGCGGCCAGCCTCGCGCAGATGCTGGGTGATCGCGGCATCCGGGTCAACAGCGTCGCACCGGGACCGATCTGGACGCCGCTCATCCCGGCCTCGATGCCCGCCGACCGGGTCGCGAAGTTCGGGTCGAACACGCCGATGGGCCGGCCCGGACAGCCGGTCGAGGTCGCGCCGGTCTTCGTCCTGCTCGCCTCCGACGAGGCCAGCTACGTCTCCGGCGCCAGGGTCGCGGTGACCGGGGGACGCTCGATCCTCTGATCGTGCACCCCGGCGTCACGGGCGACGGCGGCCACGTGCGGTCGCCGAAGGCGGCGATCGCACGTGCATGGCGACTGTCCCGCCGGGTACGACCCCTGTAACAGGAAGTCGACGGACAGCCGAAGGAGACTCCGCATGAGCAGCAACGAGACCGGTTCCGTGACGGGAACCGCCGACAAGGACTACAACATCATCTGGTTCACCCAGGCGTGCCTGGACAACGCGCTCCGGCTCGAGACCTATGTGGAGGATGCGGACCGGGCCGGCGACGCCGAGCTCGCCGACTTCTTCCGGCGTGCCCAGGCCGAGAGCCGCAAGGGTGCCGAGCAGGCGAAGGATCTGCTCGCCATGCGACTCGTCCGGAGCGCCGGATGAGCCGCCGGACCGCGTCGTCGAGAGGGGAGAGCTGATGGCTGTCTGCGATGTCTGCGGGAATGACTACGAGCGTGCGTTCGAGGTGATCGACTCGTCCGGTCAGCGCATGGTGTTCGACAGCATCGAGTGCGCCGTGCACCGGATCGCACCGGTCTGCGGGCACTGCGGCTGTCACGTCCTGGGTCACGGGGTGGAGGCCGACGGCACGGTGTTCTGCTGCGCCCACTGTGCCCGCCACATGGGCGTCGACGCCGCGGTGGACAACGTCAGCGCCTGACGGCACGGGGCCGGCCTGGCCGTGGCCGGTCAGGAGTTCCAGCGCAGTACGACCGGCGTCTCGCGCTCCCAGCCCAGCACCGACACCGTCGAGGTGTCGAGTCGCAGCAACCCGCCGTCGGTCACCGGCAGGCTGAGCCAGCGCGCGGCGAGCGCCCGCAGGCAATGGCCGTGGCCGAAAAGCAGTGCCCGGCCCGTCGTGTCGCGACACCGGGCGACGACGCGGTCGAGCCGCTCGGACATCTGGGGCGCGGACTCCCCGCCGGGCACCGGGCCCTGCCAGATGGTCCAGCCGGGGTAGGTCTCGCGGATCTGTGGGGTGGTTCGACCCTCGAGTTCGCCGTAGTCCCATTCGGCGAGGTCCTCGTCCACGGTCGCCGCGCCGTAGCCGGCCAGACGCGCAGTCTCTTGGGCCCGTTCCCGCGGTGAGGTGAGCACCAGGGAGAACCGTTCCATCGTCAGACGGTCTCGCAGGCTCCTCGCGGCGACGCGCCCTGGATCTGTCAACGGCAGGTCCGTGGTCGAGGTGTGGCGCCCGTCCCGGCTCCACTCCGTCTCGCCGTGTCGGATCAGCCAGACCTCGTCAGTCATGGCGCCATCATCGCGTACCGGGGCGCAGGCAGTTCGAGCCGAAAAGGCGGCTCGGAGGCCGTTGGGGCGCCAACTGCCTGCAGTGAGGTCCGCCCCGGCGGGTCTAGGCGAGGAACGCCGCGATCCGGTCGTGGTAGCCGTCGGGCTGGAGCAGGAACGAGTCGTGACCGTACGGCGAGGCCAGCTCGGCGCGGTCCACGTCGACGCCGAGCTCGCTCAGCCGGTGGGCGAGCTCTCGTGAGTGCGCGGTGGAGAAGCGCCAGTCGGTGTCGAACGAGGTGACCTGGAAGCGGGTCGTCGTCGCCCGGAGCCGTTCGGCGGTCTCGCTCTCGCCGAACGGGTCGAAGTAGTCGAGCAGCCGGGTGAGATAGATGTAGGAGAGCGCGTCGAAGCGGTCCAGGAACGTCTCGCCCTGGTGCTCCAGATAGTGCTCGACCTCGAAGTCCGGCGCGAACATCGGGTCGGCGTGCTCGTCTCGGCGCCGGCGACCGAACTTCGTCTCCAGCGACTGCGCGGAGACGTAGGTGATGTGCGCCATCATCCGGGCGACCTTCTGCCCCAGCCGCGGCTGGGTGCCGTGCTCGGCGTACCGCCCGTCGCGGAACTCCGGGTCGCTCATGATCGCGTGCCGGCCGACGGAGGAGAACGCGATGTTCTCGGCGGTCAGGCGGGATGAGGCCGCGACGAGGACCGCGCGGTCGATCCGCGACGGCTCGTCGATGACCCACTGGAGCACCTGCATGCCGCCGAGCGAACCGCCGACGGCGGCGAACAGGCGGTCGATCCGGAGATGGTCGAGCAGTCGCCGGTGGGCGCCCACCAGGTCGGCCATGTGCAGCATGGGGAAGTCCAGGCAGTAGGGCCGCCCGGTCGCCGGGTCGATCGACAGCGGGCCCGTGGTGCCGGAGCAGCCGCCGAGCAGGTTCGGCGAGATCACGAACCAGCGGTCGGTGTCGACCGCCTTGCCCGGGCCGATGAGGTTGTCCCACCAGCCGCGCTTGCCGGTCTCGGCGGACACCCCCGCGGCATGGGCATCCCCGGTGAGCGCGTGGCAGATGAAGACCGCGTTGTCGCGTGCGACGTTGAGCTCGCCGTACGTCTCGAAGGCCACCTCGAGCCGGTCCAGCCGTCCGCCGCCACGCAGCACCAGCGGGTCGCTCTCGGAGGAGAGGACGACCCGCTGGGTGCGGGTGCCGGTCAGCTGACCGCTCATGAGAGGGGCTCAGCTCCCCGTGGCCGCCAGCGCCTGATCGAGGTCGGCGATGATGTCGTCCTTATCCTCGATACCGATCGAGAGCCGGACCATGTCCTCCGGCACGCCGGCTGCCTCGAGCTCCTCGGGGGTCAGCTGGCTGTGCGTGGTGGTGGCGTTGTGGATCGCCAGCGACTTGGTGTCACCGATGTTCGCCAGGTGGCTGAACAGCTCCAGCGACTCGATGAACTTCTTGCCGCCCTCGCGCCCGGCCTTGAGACCGAAGCTGAGCAGACCGCCGTAGCCGCGCCCGGTGCCGATCCGGTCGAGCACCGGCTTGTAGGGGCTGTCGTCGAGGCCGGGGTAGGTCACCCAGGAGACGGCATCGTGGTCGCGCAGGTGCTTGGCGACCGCGAGGGCGTTCTCGCTGTGCCGCTCCATCCGCAGGTGCAGCGTCTCCAGGCCCTGCAGGAAGAGCCAGGAGTTGAGCGGCGCCACCGCGCCGCCGGTGTTGCGCAGCAGCACCGTGCGGGCCCGGATGATGTAGGCGAGGTTGCCGACCGCCTCAGTCCAGATCACGCCGTGGTAGGCGCCGTCAGGGGTGGTGAGGCCGGGGAAGCGGTCGGCGTGGGCGGTCCAGTCAAAGTTGCCGGAGTCGACGATCGCGCCGCCG
>CAZTHV010000127.1:0-8971 GCA_964613165.1 uncultured Marmoricola sp. | reverse complement strand
GGCCGCCGGCGTGGTGACCGCGATCGTGCGGCGGAAGGCCTGAGCGATGCTGCCGGCACTCCCACGGGCGGTGCATCCGCTCGCCTGGTGGGGGTGGGCGATCGGCCTCGGCGCGGCGGCGAGCCTGACCACCAACCCGCTGCTGCTGGCGCTCATCGCCGGGGTGGTCACCTTCGTGGTGCTCGCCCGGCGCGGCGACTCCCCGTGGGCGCGCGCCTTCCGGCTCTATGTCGTGCTGGCGGCGATCATCGTGGTGGTCCGGATGCTGCTGCACGTGCTGGTCGGCCTGAAGTACGGCACGATCCTGCTGGTCCGGCTGCCGGCGATCGGCCTCCCGGACTGGGCGGCGGGCATCGAGCTGCTCGGCCCGATCTATCTCGAGGGACTCCTGGGGGCCGCCCTGATCGGCGCCCGGCTCGGCACGCTGATCGTCGCGATCGGCGGCGCCAACGCGCTGGCCAATCCACGGCGGCTGCTGCGCGCGCTGCCGAACGCCCTGCACGAGGTGGGCACGGCGGTGGTCGTCGCAGTCAGTGTCGCCCCCCAGCTGGCCGAGAGCGTCCGCCGGGTCCAGCGCGCCCGCGCCCTGCGGGGTGACACTGCTCGCGGCGTCCGGGCGCTGCCGCGGGTGGCGCTTCCGGTGCTCCAGGACACCCTGGATCGCTCGCTGGAGCTGGCCGCCGCGATGGAGTCGCGCGGCTACGGCCACCGCGTCGCGGTGCGCGCCGGGGTCAGGCCGCTCACGGCGCTCGCCACGCTGGGCGGGCTGCTGGTCCTCTGCTTCGGGATGTACGGCCTGCTCGACCCGACCCGTGCGCCCGGGTGGACCGGTGCACCGGTCCTCGTCGCCGGCGTCCTGCTGGTGGTGGCCGGCCTGGCGGCGGGGGGCCGGTCGATCCGGGTCTCCTCCTACCGGCCGGACCCGTGGCGGATCCCCGAGACGCTGACTCTGCTCTCCGGTCTGGCGGCCTTCGCGGGCGTGCTGGCCACCAGGGCGATCTCCCCGGCATTGCTGGACCAGCCGCTGCAGCCACTCGCCGCGCCGAGCCTGCCGCCGCTGGCCGCGCTCGGGATCCTGGTGGCGGTGCTGCCGGCGGTGGTGACCCCGATGCCGCCGCGGGGCAGGAGCGTGCGATGACGGATCCGGCGATCCGCTTCGACCGGGTGAGCCTCACCTACGACGGCGCCGCGCGGCCGGTCCTGCGCGAGGTCACCCTGAGCGTGGAGGAGGGTGAGCTGGTCCTGGTCGTCGGCCGGACCGGTTCGGGCAAGTCCACGCTGCTCGGCGCGATCAACGGCCTGGTCCCGCACCAGCGCGGCGGGACGCTCGCCGGCGAGGTGAGCGTCCACGGCCGGGGTACCGGCGACCACCGTCCGCGGGACTTCGCGGGCCTGGTCGGCGTGGTGGGGCAGGACCCACTCGCCGGCTTCGTCACCGACACGGTCGAGGAGGAGCTCGCCTACGGGTTGGAGCAGCTCGGCCTCGATCCGGGCGTGATGCGCAAGCGGGTGGAGGAGACCCTCGACCTGCTCGGCATCGCCGACCTGCGGGATGCGCCGCTGCGCGATCTCTCCGGCGGCCAGCAACAGCGGGTCGCGATCGGCTCGGTGCTGACCGCGCACCCGCGGGTGCTGGTCCTCGACGAGCCCACCTCTGCCCTCGACCCGACCGGCGCCGAGGAGGTCCTGGCCGCGATCACCCGGCTGGTCCACGACCTTGCGGTGACGGTGGTGGTCGCCGAGCACCGCGTCGAGCGCGTGCTGCAGTACGCCGATCGCGTCGTGCACGTCGCCGACGGCCTGGTCACGTCGGGCGATCCCGCCGCGATGATGCGCGACTCGACGATCGCCCCGCCAGTGGTCGTGCTCGGCCGCTGGGCCGGCTGGGAGCCGCTGCCGCTGTCGGTCCGGGACGCCTGGCGGGCGGGCCGGGAGCTGCGGACGGCGCTCGGTGACTCGCCTCGTGCCGCTGCCGCGCTCGCCGGCCCCGTCTCGCTCGCGGCGACGGGCGTGGTGGTGCGCTACGACGACCTCGTCGCGGTGCGGAAGGTCGACCTGGAGCTGCGCGATGGCGAGGTCACCGCGCTGATGGGCCGTAACGGCTGTGGCAAGTCGAGCCTGCTGTGGGCGCTGCAGGGGACCGGGCGGCGTACCGCTGGAGCGGTCGTGGTGGCCGGCCCGGAAGCCGTGGAGGACCCGGCCGCGATGCCGGCCGCCGAGCGTCGCCGGATGGTCGGACTGGTCCCGCAGACGCCCGGTGATCTGCTCTACCTGGCCACGGTGGACGCCGAGTGCGCCGAGGCCGACCGAGAGTCGGGCGCGGCCGCGGGTGCCTGCCGGGCCCTGCTCGACCGGATCGCGCCAGGCGTTCTCGGCCAGACCCATCCCCGGGACCTCTCCGAGGGCCAGCGCCTCGGCCTGGTACTGGCCGTCCAGCTCACCGCCGACCCCGCGATCGTGCTGCTCGACGAGCCGACCCGGGGGCTGGACTACCAGGGCAAGGCGGCGCTGAGCGCGGTGCTCCGTGACCTGGCCGCGCGAGGCCGCTCGGTACTGCTCTCCACCCACGACGTCGAGTTCGCCGCCGAGGTGGCGGACCGGGTCGTGGTGATGGCCGCGGGCGACGTGGTGGCCGACGGTCACGCTGCCGAGGTCCTCACCTCCAGCCCGGCGTTCGCTCCCCAGATCGCCAAGGTGCTCGCTGGTGCCGGGTCGGGCGGCGGCCTGCTGACGGTCGCCGACGTGGTCGAACGGCTCGGGGACGACCGTGGCTGAGGCCCAGGCAGACGGGCGGGCAGTTCGCGCCGTCGTGCTGCGGCCGCGCTCGACCGCCGCGGTGGCGCTGGCCTGCCTGGCCGGCCTGCTGGCCTTCGCCTGGCCGCTCTTCGCGTCGGCGGAGTCGGCGCTGGCCGGGAACCGCACCGCGCCGCTGGTCTTCGGGCTGCTGCTCCCGCTCGTGCTCGCGGTCGTCCTCTTCGAGATCGGCGAGGGCGGGATGGACCCCAAGGCGGTCGCGATGCTCGGCGTGCTCTCCGCGGTCGGTGCCGCGCTGCGGCCGCTCGGCGCGGGGACGGCCGGGCTGGAGACGGTGTTCTTCCTGCTCGTCCTGGCCGGTCGGGTCTTCGGCGCCGGCTTCGGCTTCGTGCTGGGCGCGACCACGCTCTTCGGGTCGGCGCTGATCACCGGCGGAGTGGGTCCGTGGCTGCCGTACCAGATGCTCGGCGCAGCGCTGGTGGGCCTGGGCGCCGGCCTGCTGCCGCCGCTGTCCGGCCGTTGGGAGATCCTCGTGCTGGCGGCGTACGGCGCGATCGCGGGCTTCCTCTACGGCCTGCTGCTGAACCTGTCCTTCTGGCCCTTCGGGCTGGGCGGCGACACCTCGATCAGCTTCGTGGCGGGTGATCCGGTCCTGGAGAACCTGCACCGATTCGTGCTCTTCTCCCTCGCCACGTCGCTGGGCTGGGACCTGGGCCGCGCCGTCACCAACGTGGTGCTGATCGTGGTCGCCGGGCCTGCCATCCTGGCCACCCTGCGGCGCGCCGCCCGCAAGGCGGTCTTCGTCTAGCGGCTCACCACGCCGCTGAGATCCCGACTCGCCTCACGACGATCGAGAGGAAGACCTGATGCGTACGCCGGTTCCCGAGTACCTGGAGGACCTCCTCGAGGATCTGCGGGGCAATGACAGCGGAGCCGTCGCGGACTACATACCGGCGCTCGCGGCAGCCGACCCCGGGGTGTTCGGTCTGGCGCTGACGACCATCGGCGGCCGTACCTACGCCGCCGGCGACGACGAGCACGAGTTCTCGATCCAGTCGATCTCGAAGCCCTTCGCATACGCCGCGGCTCTGGCCGACCGTGGCTTCGACACCGTGCTCGATCACGTCGACGTCGAGCCCTCGGGCGAGGCATTCAACGAGCTCTCGCTCGAGGAGGGCTCGCACCGACCGCGCAACGCGATGATCAATGCGGGCGCGATCACCGCACACCATCTGCTCCTCGGACCCGATGCCTCGCGCGAGGCCCGGGTCGAGCGGGTCCTTGAGTTCCTCTCCGATCTCGCCGGCCGACAGCTGAGGATCGACGAGAGCGTCTTCGAGTCCGAGATGGAGACGGCCGATCGCAATCTCGCCATCGCGCACATGCTGCGCAACTATGGCGTCCTCGACGGCGATCCCCACGAGGTCGTCGCCGGGTACACCGCCCAGTGCTCGATTCTCGTCACCGTGCGCGACCTCGCCGTCATGGGAGCGACTCTCGGGAACGGCGGAGTGCAGCCCGTGACCCAGCAACGGATCATGGCGCCCGCTATCGCCCGCCAGACGCTCTCGGTCATGGCGGCCGCCGGCATGTACGACGCGGCCGGGTCGTGGTTCGCGGACGTCGGCATCCCCGCCAAGAGCGGGGTCGCCGGAGGCATGCTCGGTGCGCTGCCCGGACAGGTCGGCATCGGGGTCGTCTCGCCCCGCCTCGACTCGCACGGCAACAGCGTCCGCGGCGTCCAGGTGTGTCGGCGGCTCTCCGATGTCATGGGTCTGCACCTGATGCAGGCCGATGCCTATCGATCGACGGTCCTGCGATCGATCCACGGCGGCGATGACCGGACCGTCGTGGAGCTCCAGGGCGTCATCCAGTTCACGGGCGCCGAGACCGTGCTGCACGAGCTCGAGTACACCCAGATCTCGACCAAGTCCGTCGTGTTCGACCTCAGCCGAGTGCATGAGTTCAACGAGGTCGGCCGCCGCATGCTCTTGGAGGCCATGCGGCGACTCGCGCTCGACGGGAGAGCGGTCGTGCTCATCGACCCGGAGAACACGCTGCCAGATCCTGATCTGGGCGACGGCCGGCGGCCGGCGACCATCGAGAGCTCCTGACCAGGTCTCCATCGAGGGCGGGAGCCGGTGACGCTGGCCGCCGCGATCGCTCTCGACTCGGATGCGCCGCTCGCCTACGACGGGCGCTGCTCGAGATAGCGGCGGTCAGCCGATCTCGATGCCGGCCGACGCCATCTCGGAGAGGGCGGCCTCGGTCGTCTCGGCGGCGACGCCGGCGCAGAGGCCGGTGAGCACCCGGGTGCTGAAGCCGTGCCGGGCCGCATCGAGGGCGGTGGCGCGCACGCAGTGGTCGGTGGCGATGCCGCAGACGTCGACCTGATCCACCTGCCGGGCACGCAGCCAGTCCACCAGCGAGTCGCCCTCGGGGGTGGTGCCCTCGAAGCCGGAGTAGGCGGCGGCGTACTCGCCCTTGCGGAAGATCGCGTCGAAGGGCTGCGGGTCGAGGTTCGGGTGGAAGGCCTCGCCGTCGGTGCCGGCCTGGCAGTGGACCGGCCAGGAGTCGACGAAGTCGGGCTCCCGGGACCAGTGCGAACCCGGGTCGATGTGGTGATCCTTGGTCGCCACGACCACGTCGTACGCCGGCGCCTCGGCGTCCCGCCGCGACCAGTGGTGCAGCAGCGCGCCGACGTCGGAGGCCACCCGGGCTCCGCCGGTCACCGGCAGCGCGCCGCCCTCGCAGAAGTCGTTCTGCACGTCCACCACGATCAACGCCCGAGTCATGGCATCGAGGATAGGCCGGGGAGGACAGGCGCGCTCACTCGAAGAGCGTGGGGATCGCCGGCTCGCCCTTCTGCAGCTTGCGGGCGGCCAGCGGCAGCTCCTCTCGGGAGCGGAGATGGCGCTCGCGGGCGGCGTCCAGTGGCTCGGCACCGACGATCTCGCCGTCGCGGACCAGCGAGACCAAGAGCGGCCGGTCATCGGAGTCGCCGCTCGGAGGCTCGCCGATCCCGATCACCTCGGCGGACGCCGTGCGACCTCCAGGGCCGCGGTCCAGCCGGCGCAGGGCGTACTTGCGGCCGCCGATGGAGACCTTGTCCTTGCTCTTCTTCGCCACGTCCGCCATCCGGCCGTCCGCGCCCTCACGGGCGACGAGCTTGTAGACGAAGCCGCAGGTGGGGTGGCCGCTCCCGACGACCACCTGGGTACCGACCCCGTAGCCGTCGACCGGCGCCGCGGCCAGCGCCGCGATGGAGTGCTCGTCGAGGTCGGAGGTGACCACGATCCGGGTGCCGGTGGCGCCGAGCGAGTCCAGTTGAGCGCGGACCTGGCGGGCCAGCACACCAAGGTCGCCGGAGTCGATCCGGACGGCGCCGAGTGACGGCCCGGCGATCTCCACACCGGCGCGAACCGCCTCGGCGATGTCGTAGGTGTCGACCAGCAGCGTGGTGCCCTCGCCCAGCGAGATCACCTGCGCGCGGAAGGCGTCGGACTCGGAGTCGTGCAGCAGCGTGAAGGAGTGCGCGCTGGTGCCGGCCGTGGGCACGGCGTACCGGTGCCGAGCGGCCAGGTTGGAGCTGGTCGCGAAGCCGGCGACGTACGCCGCCCGCGCTGCGGCCACCGCTGCCTCCTCGTGGGTGCGCCGAGAGCCCATCTCGATGCACGGCCGGTCCCCGGCCGCCCAGGTCATCCGCGAGGCGGCCGAGGCGATCGCGGAGTCGTGGTTGTAGATCGAGAGCAGCAGGGTCTCCAGCACGATGGCCTCGGCGAAGGAGCCCTCGACGACCACCAGCGGTGAGTGCGGGAAGTAGGCCTCGCCCTCGGGGTAGCCCCAGATGTCCCCGGTGAACCGGTAGCCGGCCAGCCACTCCAGGGTCGGTCCGTCGACCACTCCGGCCAGGGTGTCCAGCTCGGCGTCGCCGAAGCGGAACGCTGCCAGGGACTCCAGCGCGCGGCCCACGCCGGCCACCACGCCGTACCGCCGCCCCTCGGGCAGCCGGCGGCCGAAGAGCTCGAAGACCGACCGCCGACCCGCGGTCCCCGCGCCGAGCGCGGCCTGCAGCATGGTCAGCTCGTAGTGGTCGGTGAACAGCGCTGTTGACTGCTGGGCCGTGGATGAGGCCGTCGAGGACACGCGTCTACTGTAGGGACCGTGTCCACTTCCCCGGTACAGCTCGACGAACCGCGCTCCGATGAGCTGCTGGACGACCTCGTCGCGGCGGACACGCCGTGGGTGACGATCGTCTGGAACGACCCGGTGAACCTGATGTCCTACGTCGCCTTCGTCTTCACCGAGTACTTCGGCTACTCCAAGAAGAAGGCGGAGAAGCTGATGCTGGAGGTGCACCACGACGGTCGCTCGGTGGTCTCCACCGGGAGCCGTGAGGAGATGGAGCGCGACGTGCAGGCGATGCACGAGTACGGGCTCTGGGCGACGCTGCAGAAGGCGGACTCGCCGTGAGTGGATTCAGCCGGCACCGGCGCTCGGGTGCCTGCGTGGCGACCTTCAGCGCGTTCGAGGCCGACCTGCTGCGCTCCCTGGCGGGTCAGCTCATCGAGCTGCTGCGCAGTGAGGAGGCGACGCCGGGCCGGGTCGACCCGTTCGAGCAGATGCTCGACTTCTCCGGGCCGACGACCGCGCCGGAGGACCCGGTGCTGGCCCGGCTCTTCCCGGCGGCGTACACCGAGGACGACGAGGCCGCGGGGGAGTTCCGCCGCTACACCGAGGCCGACCTGCGCAACGGCAAGGCTGCCGCCGCGGCGGCGATCATCGACACCCTGGAGGAGGCCGGGCTGCCGCCGGAGCCCGAGGACGGTCTCTTCGTCGACGTCGAGCTGGATCGCGCGAGTGCGATCGGGTGGATGCGTGCCTTCACCGACCTCCGGCTGGCCATCGCCACGCGGCTGGGCATCGAGGAGGGCGAGGAGGGCGAGTGGCCGGCTCTGCCCGAGGACGACCCGCGGACCCAGGTGTATCGGATCTACGAGTGGGTCGGCTTCCTGCAGGAGACTCTCGTCCAGGCAGTCGTCTGAGGAGTCCGAGGACCGGCCCGCGGCCGTCGCGGCTGGCTTCCTCGCCTAGGCTCGTCCACGTGTTGAGACTGGACCGGGCGACGTACGACGCCATCGTGGCGCACGCCGAGCGCGACCATCCGAACGAGGCCTGCGGGATCGTGGCCGGTCCCGAGGGCAGCGACCGACCGGTCCGGCACGTCCCGATGGTCAACGCGGCCGGATCGCCGACGTTCTACGAGTTCGACTCCACCGAGCTGCTGGCGCTCTACAAGGAGATGTGGGCCAACGACGAGGAGCCGGTGGTGATCTACCACTCGCACACCGCGACCGAGGCCTACCCCAGTCGCACCGACATCGGACTGGCCAACGAGCCCGGCGCCCACTACGTGCTCGTCTCGACCGCGCACCTGTCTGGGGGCGGGCACGGGAATAGCGACGGCCCGGTGGAGTTCAGGTCCTACAGAATCGTCGACGGCGAGGTGACCGAGGAGCCGGTTGAGATCTCCGAGACACCCCGCGCCGAGACGCCCATCTAGCCGAGACGCCCCATCCACGAGCGAGTAGAGGAAGCACCCCATGGCCATCGAGGTCCGGATCCCGACCATCCTGCGCACCTACACCGGCGGCGAGAAGTCCGTCGACGCCGCCGGCGCCACGCTCGCCGCGCTGATCGACGACCTGGAGGCGAGCTACCCGGGCATCAAGGAGCGCCTCATCGACGGCAAGGACGACGGAGGCGAGCTGACGCTTCGGCGGTTCGTGAATGTCTACGTCAACGACGAGGACATCCGGTTCACCGGGGGTCTGGAGACCGCGCTCAACGACGGCGACCAGATCGTGGTGCTTCCCGCGGTCGCCGGCGGCATGTGACCGGCAGCCGATTGTGCGCTTCGACTCCCTGATCGAGACGGTGGGGGGCACCCCGCTGGTCGGGCTGCCCCGGCTGTCGCCGTCCCCGGAGGTGCGGGTCTGGGCGAAGCTGGAGGACCAGAACCCGACCGGCTCGATCAAGGACCGCGCCGCCTTGAAGATGGTCGAGGAGGCGGAGAAGGACGGCACTCTGCGTCCCGGCTGCACCCTCTTGGAGCCGACCTCGGGCAACACCGGCATCTCGCTGGCGATGGCCGCCAAGCTGCGCGGCTACCGGCTGGTCTGCGTCATGCCGGAGAACACCTCAGAGGAGCGCCGGC
>CAZTHV010000126.1:2398-9011 GCA_964613165.1 uncultured Marmoricola sp. | reverse complement strand
GGTGCCGGCCACCGAGAGGACCGGAGTGCCCGTGAAGGTGATCAGCGTCGTCGGCGCGCGACCGCAGCTGGTCAAGCTGGCGCCCATCGCGGCCGCGATGTCGCGCACCGAGCATGAGCACGTCATCGTGCACACCGGACAGCACTACGACGCCGACATGTCGGACGTGTTCTTCGCCGGCCTGGACATCCCCGACCCGGACATCCACCTCGGGGTCGGCTCCGGCAGCCACGGCGCCCAGACGGGCGCGATGCTCACCGCTCTCGACCCGATCTTCGACGCCCAGCGGCCCGACTGGGTGCTGGTCTACGGCGACACCAACTCGACCATCGCGGCGACCTTGGCCGCCGTGAAGCTGCACGTGCCGGTGGCGCATCTCGAGGCCGGCCTGCGCTCGTTCAACCGGCGGATGCCGGAGGAGCACAACCGCGTCCTCACCGACCACGCGGCCGATCTGCTGCTGGCCCCGACCGAGGTCGCCATGGGGCACCTGGCCGAGGAGAACCTGGCCGCTCGTGCCGTGCTCGTCGGGGACGTCATGGTCGATGTCTGTCTGCAGGTGCGCGACCGCGTGCTCGCTGAGCCGCTCGCCGACGACGGGCTGCCCGACGACCTCGACCGCTCGGCGCCGTACGTCGTGTGCACGCTCCACCGACCGGACAACACCGACGATCGGGAGCGTCTGGACCAGATTCTCGACGCTCTGGCCGGTCTGCCGGTCCAGGTAGCCCTGCTCGCGCACCCCCGCCTGGTCGCCAAGGCCGCCCATCACGGCCTCCGTCTCCAGCGCGGCTCGATCCGCATCGGCCGCCCGCTGCCCTACGCCGCCATGGTGTCGGCCGTGCTGGGGTCGGGGGGAGTGGTCACCGACTCCGGCGGTCTTCAGAAGGAGGCCTTCCTGCTCGGCCGCGCCGGGACCACCATCCGGCCGGAGACCGAGTGGGTCGAGACACTGCAGGAGCGCTGGAACGTCCTCGTCCCGGACCCGCACGACCTGCAGCCGGCCGAGTTCTCGGCGATCGTCACCCGCGGAGCGCCCGCGGCCGGCATCGGGAGCCCCTACGGCGACGGGACCGCGGCACGCGAGGTCGTCCGGGTGCTCGCAGATCGCGTCTGAGGGGCCGACCGCGTCCGAGGGCCGGCCCGGGTCAGCGGCGCAGGAAGCCGGACAGCCGCTCGACCGTCTCGCGGCCGTCGTGCACCCGGCGTACGTAGTCGACCGACGCCTTGCCGGCGGCGACGGCCTCCGCCGGGTCGTCCAGCAGCCGCTCCACGGTGGCGACCACGTCGTCCGGCGTCGTGTTGAGGATGGGGACGCCGGGGTCCAGCCGGGCGAGGACCGACTCGGAGAGCCAGGTCGCGACGGGCCGCCCGGCCGCCATCGCCTCGCAGGCCAGGGTGCCGTAGCTGCCGATCGCGAACTGGTCGAGGACCAGGTCGGCCTCCTGGACGAGCTGCCGGATCTGCGACCATGGCAGCCCCTCGACGAGCTGGAACTCGATCAGCCCGCGCCGGTCCATGTCCTCCAGCTTCGCCGCGAACCGGTCGGTGCCCTTGGTCCAGCGCTTCGAGGGAGCGTGCAGCACCCGGGGCCGCGCGCGCTCCATCACCGGGTGCTCGCTGGCCCAGGCGCCGGGGTCGATGATCAGTGGCAGCCAGATGGCCGACGCCAGGTCGTCGAGGAGGTCGGGCGTGGTGACGAAGACGTCGAGGCCCGCCGACTCCGCGATCTCACGGCTGCGGCGTGACTGCTCCAGGCGCTCGCGGAACAGCTCCTCGGGGGCGTGGTGGAACAGCGAGTACGGGCTGGAGGCGCGATGGCGCACCGGATCGCGCAGGTCACTGCCGTGCGACAGGAGGGCCGTGGTGATGCCGTGGGCCTGCAGCGCGGGCAGATCGCCGGCGATGTCGGTCCCGTTCAGCGTCCCGAAGACCGGCTGGAAGGCGTCGGCGAGGAGGTGCGTGTATCGCGGAAGGATCCGGTTCAGCTGCTCGACCTGGCCCTCCAGGCGCCGCAGCCGGCGCGCCGGGATGACCACGTCGGCGGGGTAGGCGAACGGCGAGCCGAAGTCGCGCTCGAACACCTCGGCGGACACGTCGGCCCGCTCGCGGGTGACCGCCTGGGCGATGGCCCCCAGCTGTCCGGCGAAGTTGGCCGGCCCCAGGCCGAGACGGATCGCCGTGTCGCCGAGTGGGCGCCAGGTGGACGCCGGTGCCGTCTCCCCCCGGGGATTCCGCGGTCGTTCCAGGACCTCCCAGGTGGCCGTCGAGGAGACCGCCTCCGGGGCGGAGCCGTGGAGGCCGGCGTAGAGCTCGAGCAGCTCCCGGGACTGGTGCTCCCAGGTGAGCGGCTCGACGACGGAATCGCCGATCGCCGCCGCGTACTCGGCACGGGCGTCGATCACGGTGCGTGCAGCCGTGGCGAACGAGGCCGGGTCCTCGCTGGCGAAGACCTCGCCCACGCCGTTGTCCCTGACGAAGGCGCTCAGCGTGCGCACGTCGCTCACCACGACGGGGAGACCGGCGTGCAGGTACTCGGCCAGCTTCGTGGGGAGCGACAGCTCGTAGTTGATGGTCTTCTTGGAGCAGATCACGCCGAGGTCCGCGCTGCTCAGGTTGTCCACGACCTCGTGCTGGGCGACGTAGGGCACGACGTGGAGCCGGTCGCGGACCCCGAGGTCGTCCGCGAGGCTCAGGATCGAGCGCAGCTCGGCGTTCCGCTGCCCGCTGACGATGGCCAGATGAACCCCCGGCAGCTGCGGCAGCGCCCGGACCGCGGTCGAGATGCCCCGCTCGTGGTGGATGTAGCCGGAGTACACCATCAGCGGCACGTCCGGAGCCAGTCCGGCCGCGTCGCGGACGGATGCCGACGAGGACCCGATCGATGCGCGTACCGGGGTGTTGCGGACGACGAGCGGTGTCCGCTCCAGATGGTTCTCCTCGCGGATCACCTCGGCGATCTCCGGCGAGACGGTCACCACCGCGTCCGCCTGGCCGATGTACTCGCGCTCCAGGGCCGGATAGGCGCTCATCATCCGCGGATACGGCCAGTCCACGCCGGCGACGTACTCGTGCGCGTCGTACACCCAGGCCACCTGGTGGCCGTCGGCCCGCATCCGGCCGGCGGCCGTGGCGCCGACGTGGATCATGGTGATGTCGTTGGCGTGGATGACGTCCGGCTCGAACGCCTCGATGGCCGGACCGAAGGCGAGGTCGAGATCCAGCAGTGCCGGCCAGTCCCTGCGCCAGTCGCCGGTCACCCGGTCGAGATCGGCACGATGCCGCTCCTCCCAGTCGTAGAGGCGGGCGCGGACGGCGAACAGGTCCGCGGCGATGCGCCGCCACGTCTTGCCGGCGAGCCAGCGCACCCGGTGCTCGGGCCGGCCGTCCGGGCCCAGTGCCCGGGCGATCCGCTCCGTGCGCGTGCGCGCTCGCGACTCGTAGGTGGCGTGCATCCGCTTGGCGGACGCCTCGTCGGTGACGCCGGCCTGGGTGATCCGCGCCCGCGGCGTACGGCGTCTCCGGAGGGCCTCCCGGTCCCGCATCTCGGTTCCGACCGGCACCCGGAGGACCCGGACCGGGCCGAACCAGGTGAACTGCCGCTTGGGCGTGGGCGACCGTCCGATGAGGAGCACGTCCCAGCCCGCATGGGCCGCCGCGAGTGCCGTCTTCTGCACGCGGGAGTCTCCGGTGATCCCGTTGGACACGATCACGGCGAGCCGCGGTGGTCGCGATGTCTCGGTCATGGTGGCTATCCGCTCATCGTCTCGCGATAGACGCGATCGAGGACGTCGGCCTGTGCCTCCCAGGTCCACTGCGACATCAGCTCCGCGTCCTCGAAGGCGCGGCGGTAGCGGTCCAGGTCGCCGAAGACAGCCTTCGCGGCTCGCGCCAGGTCCGCCGGGTCGCCGGCGCGGAAGACCTCGCCCTGCCCGGTACGCCGAGTGGTCTCGGCCATCACCTTCACGTCGGTGACGAGAACGGGCAGGCGCGCCTGCGCGTACTCGTAGAACTTGGTGGCAAGCGCGATCTCGTTGTTGGGCCCGTGCAGAAGTGTGTGCACCCCCACGTCGGCCGAGGACAGGTAGGGCACGATCTGGTCCACCGGCACGTACGGCGCGGTGTGAACGCGGTCGGCGACCTCGAGCTCCGCGGCCAGGTCCAGCAGCGCCCGCACCGGTGGATGATCCGGGCTGCTGACCACCATGGCGAAATGGATCCCGGGCAGCTCGGGAAGCGCCCTGACGACGGTGTCCACCGATCTCTCCACGGAGACCGCGCCCGAGTAGACGAGGAGCGGTGTCCCGGCCGGCAGGCCCACGGACTCCCGCAGGGTCCGCTCCGGTGCGACGACGTCGGCCATCAGCGGAGCGTTGACCACGACGGTGGGACGAGCCCCCAGGCCGTGGATCTCCTGCAGCATGTCTGCCAGGACATCGCTCACCGTGACGACCGCGTCGGCGTCGGGAGCGAACGTCCGCTCGAGCCGCACCTGTGCCGGCAGCCAGTTCGCCGAGGTGCCGGCCGAGACCTCCAGACCCTCCAGCCACTCGTGCGCGTCCCACACCACCTTGACCGCCTTGCCGCGCCCGGCGGCACGCAGCTTGGCACGCACCGCCACGTGCAGCATCCGGTGGTCGTTGGCATGGATCAGGTCCGGCTTGAGCCGGTCGACGATCGGCCCGTAGGCGTGCTCCCAGTCCCACGCGCCCGGATCGAGGCGCCGCCACGCCGCGTCGCCGCGGATCAGCGTCCACCATCGGGCAGCGAGCCTGTCCGGCAGGCCGACCGCGCGTTGGCGCCGCTGCCGCAGCCGCTGGGTCCGCTCGATGCGCCGGTCCACGACTCCGCGGCGGAACGCCGCGCCTCTCATCGCCGCACGGGCCCACCACCGCCGCACACCGTGGTCCCGCCCGGTGCTCTTGAGTCGATCGATGCGCATCCGGGCAGTGGTGACCGCGGCGTCCGCGATGCCGTCCGCGTGGCGCTGCCTGCGCACGGTCGAGTAGGCGAGCGGCGAGCGCAGCCACGGCGGCCGTTCGACGACGGGTGCGGCCCCCGCGCGAATCGCGACGAAGGCGAATCGAGCCGGCACGGAGCCGAACTCGCCGCGCTTGGGGTCCTCGGCCCGCAGCCGGCGGCCGACGAGAGTGACCCGCCAGCCCCGCTCCCGCATGGCCCGGGCCTGCTTCTGCACCCGCGAGTCGCCGACGATGGGGTTGTCGACCAGCATCACGACGTGGGGCGCTGGCCGGGCCGACGCTCCGGCGACGTCGTTCATCGCGCTCGTCTCGACGGCTGAGCCAGCTCCGCATAGACCTGGTCCAGCAGCACGGCCTGCCGTTCCCAGTCCCACGACGCCATCAGCTCGGCGTCGTCGTACGCGGCGCGGTACTCCCGCGGCGAGGCCAGAATCCTGGAGACGGCCGTGACATAGGTGGGTACGTCCTCGGGCTCGAACACCTCGCCCTGGCCAGTGGCGCGCACCGTCTCGGCCATGGTCTTGAGGTTGCTGACCACGATCGGCAGCCGGGCCTGGGAGTACTCCAGGAACTTGGTGATCAGCGAGATCGTGTGGTTGAGGAAGGGGAGGCCGGGGAAGACGCCCAGATCGGCGTCGGCGAGGTAGGTGACCACTTCCTCGGAGGGCACGTAGTGCAGGACGTGGACCCGGTCGCCCACCCCGAGCTCCTCCGCGCGCTCGAGCAGCTGGGTCATGTACGAGCCCGGAGAGGTGGCATTCGGCGGCAGCACGACGAAGGCGGTGTGCACCCCGGGAAGATCGGGCAACGCCTCGATCATCACCTCGAGGCCGCGTTGCGGAGCCGCCCCGCCCGAGTAGACGACCAGCGGGGTGGAGGCGTCGATGCCGCAGTCCTCGCGCAGCCTCCGTCCGCATGGCGCTCCCGGCACCACCGGGGCGTTGAGGACCACGACCGGCGGGCGGTCGAGGTCGAAGTCCTCGACCAGCATGTCCGCCAAGGGCTCGGAGACGGTGACCACCGCGTCCGCGTACGGCGCGAACTCGCGCTCGAGGGCGACGTGCGCGGGCTTCCAGCGGGGGTGCAGCATCCAGGGGCTCATCCCGGGGAGGTACTCGCGAGCATCCCAGACAACGGCCGTACTCCGTCCCGCGGCCTTGGCGCGGACCTTCGCTCGCGCGGCCACCGCCAGCATCATGAAGTCGTTGGCGTGGATCAGGTCCGGCTGGAGCCGGTCCAGCTTCGGGCCGTAGGCCATCTCCTGCTCCCAGGCCCCGGGCCACAGCCGCCGCCACGCTCGCTTGCCGAGGAGGCGGGTCCACATCGCGGTGCTCGCCCGGTCGCACCACGACCGCATCTCCTGCCGCTGCGTGGCCAGCGCGCGCATCCGCCGGTACCGGAAGTCCGACCAGCGGCGCCGCAGCCGCCATATCGCCAGCCGGCCCCGCAAGACAATCACCCGCGGTCCCGCCATTGGCGGGGGAGACGCGGCGGTTCGGATCGCGTCGATCCTGAAGTAGAGGTCGCCGACCTTCGCGTCGGCGAGGCGCGCCAGGTACCGTCCCTTGCTGCCCGACGTGTAGGCCAGCGGATCCCGGGCGCGTGGGGTCCGGTGGAGATGGCGTTGCGGC
>CAZTHV010000126.1:0-2388 GCA_964613165.1 uncultured Marmoricola sp. | reverse complement strand
TGCCAAGAGGATGACGTCCCAACCGCGTTCGGACATCGACCGTGCCTGCTTGGTGACTCTCGAATCGGGGCCCACCGCGGTGTGGACCAGCATGACCACGCGGCCACGCCCACGCCCGGATCCCTCGAGTTCCGCCATCGTCACTGATCCCTTCGCTGGACGCGGCCTGGGCACCACAGAAGAGTCTTCGTTGTCGGCACGATGGTGATGCTAGCCTCGCTCATCGTGCTGCCATGTGGTTGCTCCCCTCGATGGTCCAGGCGGCATCGATGGTGGTGAAGGCCTACGCGGCGGGTGGTAGCCCCAGGACGATCCCGGCGGCCGGCGGTGTGCTGCTGGTCGGCGCCACCGTCTCGGATCGCTCATTGGCGGAGATCGGGCGGCTGATCGAGCGCGGTCAGCAGGTGTTCGTGTCGACCTTCTCCAAGATCCCCCCCGGGCGCCTGCCGGACGGTGTCGAGTCGCGGTATCTCCGCGACCTCGATACCGAGTCGTTTCCGCCGGCCTTCTGGCGAGCCGAGCTGGTCGAGCCTGTGCTCGCCAGGCGAATCCTGCTGCGGGTACAGCACGATCCGTGGACCAGAGAGCGTGCCTTGCAGGCCCTCCGGATCGAACCGCTCGACGCTCATGGTGAGCAGGCGGTCGACTGGTTGCGGGAGCTACCGCAGGATCCGGCAGCGCTGGACAGGCTCGATCCCCCTCGGGAAAGGTGGTCCTCCCGGTCGGAGCGCTTGCGGCGCCGAGCCGATCGGCTCGCGGGCCGGGCCTGCGCGGATCTCGGGCGTGGTCGTCTGGTGAACCCACTGCCGGCGTATGCGGCGGAGATCGCCTACGCCGATGCCTTGTTCGCGGCCGGAGAGGAGGCCCGAGCCGCCGGTTCGCTTCTCCTGGCGTTGCGGCTCGCTTTCCATCGGTCCGTCCATCTCGATTCGGTGAAGTCGCCGCTCGCAGACAGCCCCAGCGGCTTCACGGCGCCGCTCTGGCGCTCCCAGATGTTCAGGTTGCGAGCCAGAGCACGTGGCCGGCGGCGCAAGATGGACGCTCCGGGCTCGACGCAACCGACCCGCGTGGCGGTGATCCACCAGGACAATCCACAGTTCCTCGGCTCAATTCTAGATCACCTCCGGACCAGTCAGGGCCTCGAGGTACGGCTTCTCGGAACTCCTGAGCTGGGCGACCTCGGTGTCTGGGCCCGGGAGACGCATGCGGTGCTGCGCGGCTTCGCCACCGGTGATCCCGCTTACCTCAGGTTCGTGCGGAACGAGCTTCGGCCGCTGATCGACTGGGCTGACGTGGTGTTCGTCGAGTGGTGCTCTTCGCTGGCGTTCCTGGTGACTCGGATCAACCCGGGCGCCTGTCGGATCGTGGTCAGGATGCACAGCTACGAGGGCTTCACGGTGTGGCCCCATCTGATCGACTACTCGCGGGTCGACACGATGCTGTTCGTCAGTGAACACCAGCGCGACCTGTCATTAGCCGCGGTTCCCGCGATGCGTGAGGGGAGCGCGCGAATCGGGGTCCTGGCCAATGCGGTCGATCTCACACGGTGCATCCGTCCGAAGGCCGACGCCGCGCGCTTTGTCGTCGGGGTCATCGGCATAGGAACCCTTGCAAAGGACGTTCTCTGGGCCTTCGAGGTCTTCCGGCTGCTCCGTTCCGGCGATGCGCGCTACCGGCTGGTGCTCGTCGGTGAGGAGCTCGGGTCGCCGCCGACCGCGGCCGCTGAACGCTGGCTCGTCGAGTACCGCCAGCACCTCGAGGAGCTGAGTGCGGCCGGAGAGGTCGAGGTGCTCGGCCACCAGGGGGACATCCCGACCGTCCTGGAGAAGATCGGTGTGATTCTCAATACCTCGGTTCGCGAAGGCCAGCCCGTGGCGCTTGCCGAGGCGGCAGCGAGCGGTGCTGTGCCGGTGGTTCGTGACTGGCCCTTCTTCAACGCAGTCCCTACGGGGCCGCGAACCCTGTTTCCGGACGACTGGGTGGTGGGCTCGCCGGCCGAGGCTGTGCAGCGCATCCTCGCGGTGACCATCAGCGACCAAGCCTGGCGTGCGGCGAGCTCGCGGGCATCGGCGGAAGCCGTCGCCCGGTTCGATGCGTCGGCGAGTCTTGCCAATTACCACGATCTCTTCGCTACCTGACATCATCACAACGATCGAGGACCGCACACAGGAGGTTGCATGTCAGGCGTCGCCAACATCCCCGCCGCGCGCCCCGTCATCGACGAAGCCGACATCGAGGCTGCTGTGCGGGTGCTGCGCAGTGGCATGGTGGTCCAGGGTCCCGAGGTGGCGGGCTTCGAGGAGGAGTTCTCCGCCCTGGTCGACGGCCGGCACTGCGTGGCGGTGAACTCGGGGAGCCGGACCAACTGGCCTGCCCAGCAGAGTCCGG
>CAZTHV010000125.1:8543-9029 GCA_964613165.1 uncultured Marmoricola sp. | reverse complement strand
TCTACCGCTTCGACGGCCAGGCCAGTGTCTTCGCCCCCACGCTCGCCGAGGACGCGCCCTGCTATCGCTGCCTCTACCCCGAGCCGCCGCCGCCGGGCATGGTGCCCTCCTGCGCCGAGGGCGGCGTCCTGGGCGTGCTCTGCGCGAGCATCGGCTCGATCCAGGTCAACGAGGGCATCAAGCTGCTCACCGGCATCGGCGACCCGCTGGTCGGCAAGCTGATGATCTACGACGCCCTGGAGATGGAGTACCGCAAGCTCAAGGTCCGCAAGGATCCCAACTGCGCGCTCTGCGGTGACCACCCCACGGTGACCGAGCTGATCGACTACGACGCCTTCTGTGGCGCGGTGTCCGAGGAGGCCGCCGACGCGGCGGCCGACGCGACCATCTCCGTGGTCCAGCTCGAGCACATGCTCAAGGAGCGCGACGAGGGGTCCCGCGACTTCGTCCTGATCGACGTGCGTGAGCCGAACGAGTACGAGATCA
>CAZTHV010000125.1:6991-8533 GCA_964613165.1 uncultured Marmoricola sp. | reverse complement strand
CGGCGCGGTGCTGATCCCCAAGGGTGAGTTCCTCAACGGCAACGCCCTGGAGCAGCTGCCGTCGGTCGACTCGGGCACGCAGGTCGTCCTGCACTGCAAGTCCGGAGTGCGGTCCGCCGAGTGCCTCGCGGTGGTCAAGGGCGCCGGCTACGACGACGCGGTCCATGTCGGTGGCGGCGTGGTGGCCTGGGTCAATCAGATCGACCCGTCGCAGCCGTCGTACTGATCCGCCATCCTGGTCGGGTGCGGCTGGATCACGAGGAGTACGTCGAACGGGTGCTCAGCCTGGTCGAGCGCGTGCCGTGGGGGCGGGTGACCACCTATGGCCTGATCGCCGAGGCGATCGGCCAGGGTGGTCCGCGGCAGGTCGGTGCGGTGATGGCGTCGTACGGCGCAGCGGTGCCGTGGTGGCGGGTCGTGCGCGCCGACGGCTCGCTGCCCGACTCCCACGGCCCAGACGGACGGCAGGCCTACCTCGAGGAGGACACGCCACTGCGGCCCTCAGGCGCCGTGGACATCCGTCGCGCCGTCTGGCTGCCGCCGGCGGAGTGAGGGTGCCGGTCGTGTCGGGCCTCGATGGTTGGCTGATCCTGTGACCGGCCCGACGTACCGACTGCACCGCCCGACGGGGGCGGCTCGCCCGCCGCTGCTCGACGAGGATCAGCGGCGCGTCGTCGAGCACCCCGGCGGTCCGCTGCTGGTGCTGGCCGGCCCCGGCACAGGCAAGACCACCACCCTCGTCGAGGCGATGGTCGATCGTGTCGAGGCCCGCGGCGCGGCACCGGACTCCCTGCTCGCGCTGACCTTCAGCCGCAAGGCCGCCGAGCAGCTGCGCGACCGGGTGACCGCCCGGCTCGGGCGGACGGTGGCGACGACGCCGTGCCAGACCTTCCACTCCTTCGCCTACGGCCTGGTCCGCCGCTACGCGCCTCCCGAGCTGTACGCCGGCCGGCTCAGCCTGCTCTCGGCCGCCGAGCAGGACGTCCGGCTGCAGCGGCTGCTGACCGACGCCCCGGAGTCGGTGCGCTGGCCCGACGGCTTCCGTGCGGCGGTCGGCACCCGGGGCTTCGCGCGGGAGGTGGCCAACGCCCTGGCGCGGGCCCGCGAGCGGGGTCTGGACGCCGAGTCGCTGCGCGCGTTGGGGGAGGAGACCGGCCGAGCGGAGCTGGTCGCCGCGGGGTGGTTCCTGGAGCAGTACCTCGATGTTCTCGACGCCGAGGCGGCGATCGACTACCCCGACCTGGTGACCCGCGCGGTCCTCGAGGCCGAGTTCCACCGCGAGGAGCTGCGGGCGCGCTACCGGTGGGTCTTCGTGGACGAGTACCAAGACACCGACCCGAGCCAGGTGCGGTTGCTGCGGGCGCTCGCGGGCGACGGCGGCAACCTGGTGGTGGTCGGCGACCCGGACCAGTCGATCTACGGCTTCCGGGGCGCGCGAGTGCGCGGCATCCTCGACTTCCCCGCGGAGTTCCGCACCCGGGAGGACGCGCCGGCCGAGGTGGTCGCGCCGCATTACAAGAAAAGCCTCTACCTGACGACGAA
>CAZTHV010000125.1:6579-6981 GCA_964613165.1 uncultured Marmoricola sp. | reverse complement strand
GAGCCGGGTCGCCTCCGCCATCGGGCTCTCCGGCGCGATCGATGTCGAGACCTTCCGGGCGTTCCGGCAGCCGGAGCCGGTGGCCGGCGTCGACCCGGGCCGGGTGGAGGTGCGCACCTACGACACCGCGCGCGCCGAGACCGAGCACCTCGCCGACCTGCTCCGCCGGGCGCACCTGGAGGACGGCGTCGGCTGGTCGCGGATGGCGGTCCTGGTCCGCTCCGGGAGGAGCAGCATCCCCGCGCTGCGCCGGGCGCTGGCCGGAGCCGGCGTTCCTGTCGAGGTGGCGGCCGACGAGCTGCCACTGGTGCGCGAGCCGGCGGTCCAGCCGCTGCTGACCGCACTCTCGTTCGCGGTCGGTGCGCCCGAGGCGGCCGACGCTGCCGAGGGCCTGCTGCTCTC
>CAZTHV010000125.1:0-6569 GCA_964613165.1 uncultured Marmoricola sp. | reverse complement strand
GGGCGAGCGCGCGCAGCTCGATCGCGTCGAGCCCGTGACCTGAGGGCCCGGGAGAAGGCCGTGGCCGCCGAGGCCGGCCGCCCTCCGCGATCCTCCGCGACGCTGCTCGACGAGGTCCTCGTCGGCGCGGAGTCGGTCCCGGAGGGCGACTCGGCGGCGTCGGTCAAGCTGGCCAGGCTGGCCGGCCTGCTGGCCCGGGCCCGCGAGCTGGTCCTCGCCGGGGGCACGGCCGAGGAGTCGCTGTGGCAGCTGTGGTCGGGGACCCGCTGGCCGGAGCGACTGCGCCGCTCGATCGCCCTGGGAGGATCGGCGGCGAGGCTGGCTCACCGTGACCTGGACGCGGTGTGTGCGCTCTTCGAGGCGGCGGCGCGGGCCGAGGAGCAGCAGGGTCACCGCAGCGTTCGCGAGTTCCTGGACCTGCTCGCCGCCCAGGAGCTCCCGGCGGACACGCTCGCCGAGCGCGGGGTCCGCGGCGAGTCGGTCCGGCTGCTGACGGCCCACCGCGCCAAGGGCTTGGAGTGGGACCTCGTCGTGGTCGCCCATGCCCAGGAGGAGACCTGGCCGGATCTGCGCCGCAGGTTCAGCCTCCTCGACGCCGACCGGCTCTCCGTCGACGGTCTGCTGCCGCCGGTCTCCGCGGTCGAGATGCTGGCCGAGGAGCGCCGGCTGTTCTACGTCGCCTGCACTCGCGCCCGGCGCCGCCTGGTGGTCACCGCCGTCGCCTCGCCGGAGGACGACGGCGAGCAGCCGTCGCGGTTCCTCGCCGAGCTCGGCGTCGATGTCGTGCACCGCTCGGGGCGCCCGGCCCGCCCACTCTCGTTGGCCGGCCTGGTGGCCGAGCTGCGCCGCACGGTCGCCGATCCCGCCACCTCGGAGCCGCTGCGGCAGGCGGCGGCGCGGAGGCTGGCGCGCCTCGCGACCGTGACCACGCCGTCGGGCCGTGCCCTGGTGCCGGCCGCCGATCCCGCGACGTGGTGGGGCACGCGTGCGGCGTCGTACTCCGAGCAGGCGCTGCGACCGCAGGAGGCACTGCCGATCTCGGCGAGCGACCTGCAGGAGATCGACCGCTGCGGCGCCCGGTGGTTCCTCGAGCGCGAGGCCGGCGGCGCGACCGAGACCACGAGCTCCCAGGGAGTCGGCCTGGTGGTGCACGCCCTGGCCGACCGGCTCGCTCGGGGCGAGCTGGACGCCGACCCTGACGACCTGGGTGAGCTCGTCGGGCTGGTCGACGCGGTCTGGGACCAGATCGCCTTCCGCACCCCGTGGGCCAAGGGTCGCGAGCACCGGGCGCTCATCGAGGCGCTCGGCCGCTTCCTGCGCTGGCACCTCGCCGATCGCGGCCGCCGCCTGCTGTCCACCGAGCGGCGCTTCCGCACCCGGGTGGAGCTCGCCGACGGCGAGCTGGTCGAGCTGCGCGGCTTCGCCGACCGGGTCGAGGTGGACGGCGACGGCGGGCTGGTGATCGTCGACCTCAAGACCGGCAAGTACGCCCCGACCGGGCCGCAGGTCGCCGGCCACCTGCAGCTCGGCCTCTACCAGTACGCCGCCACTCACGGCGCCTTCGCCGAGCTCGCCGGTGACGCGGGCTGCAGCGGCGCCGAGCTGGTGCAGCTGCGCGACGCCGGCGCCGAGGCCAAGGTGCAGCGCCAGGAGGCCGACGCGCCGGGCCATGCCGAGATGGGCGAGCGACTGGTCGAGGTCGCCCGGACGCTCCGCTCCGAGCAGTTGGTGGCCACGGCCGGCGACCACTGCCGGACCTGCTCCTTCACGGTGATCTGCCCGGTCAAGGGCTCGGGGACGGTGTTCGACCGATGACAGCCCCCCACCACCTCCGCGACCCTCGCGACCTGCAGCGCCTGATGCGCACCGACTACACCGTGAGCGACCAGCAGTGGGCGGCGATCTCGGCGCCGCTGGAGCCCGCCGTGGTGATCGCGGGTGCCGGCTCGGGCAAGACCTCGCTGATGGCGGCCCGGGTCGTCTACCTCGTCGCCACGGGGCAGCTCGAGCCCGGTCAGGTGCTCGGCCTCACCTTCACGACGAAGGCCGCCGCCGAGCTGCGCCAGAGGATTCGAGACGCGCTGACCACGGTTGGAGCGCTGGGCGTATCGGCAGGGGCCGACGCGCTGGAACCGACCGTGTCGACGTACAACGCCTATGCGTCCTCCCTCCTCACCGAGCACGGCCTGCGGATCGGTCACGAGCCGGACACGCGCGTGCTCGCCGACGCCTCGCGCTACCAGCTCGCGGCCCGCGTGGTCGCCCGTCACCGCGGCGAGATCGAGCTGCTCAGCGACCATCCCGAGACCGTGATCCAGTACGTCCTCTCTCTCGACAGCGCGATGAGCGAGCATCTGGTGTCCGACGCCGACGTGCGGGCGCTCGACGCCGCTGAGCGCGAGCGGTTCGTCGCGGCGGTCGTCGAGGAGCAGGCCGGCAAGGGCCGCAAGACCTGGGTCGACGCGTGCGCCAAGGCGATCTCGGCCGTCGACCGCCGTGCCGAGCTGCTCGGGCTGGTCGCGGACTACCGGGAGGCCAAGCGCCGACACGGGCTGATGGACTTCTCCGACCAGATCGCCCTGGGCGCGAGGCTGGCGACCGAGCAGCCCGACGTGTCCCGGCTGGAGCGGGAGAAGCACTCCGTGGTGCTCCTCGACGAGTACCAGGACACCTCGGTGGCTCAGGCGCGGATGCTCGGACTGCTCTTCTCCGGCGACGACCCCTCGTCGGGCCGGGGGCACCCGGTGACCGCGGTCGGCGATCCGAACCAGGCCATCTACGGCTGGCGTGGCGCGTCGGTCTCCAACATCGTCCACTTCGGGGCGGACTTCCCGCGCGCCGACGGCTCGCCCGATGTGCCGACATACCCGTTGACCGTCAACCGCCGCTCCGACCGGCGCATCCTCGAGGTCGCCAACGCCCTGGCCGCTCCGCTGTACGCCGCCACGCCGGGCGTGCGGCCGCTGGAGCCCAAGCCGGACGCCGGCGACGGCACGGTGAGCGCGATCGTGCACGAGCACACCGGCGGCGAGCTCGCCTGGCTGGCCGATGAGGTCCGTGCCTGCCACGACGAACGCGGCACCGCCTGGGGCGAGATCGGCGTGCTGGCCCGCGACAATGCCCACGCCGCCGAGGTCTTCGACACCCTCAGCCGTGCCGACGTCCCGGTCGAGATCGTCGGTCTCAACGGGCTGCTGCGACTGCCCGAGGTGGCCGAGGTGGTCGCGACCCTGCGCCTGCTGCACGACGTGACCGCCAACGACGCGCTGCTCACCCTGCTCTCCGGTCCTCGGTGGGCCATCGGCCCGCGCGACCTCGCCCTGCTCGGGCGCCGGGCCGCGGTCCTGCGCGGAGCCGCCGATCGGGACCGACCCGCTGAGATCGCCGAGGAGCTGGCCCGCGCGGTGGAGGGGAGCGACCCGACCGAGATCGCGGCGCTCTGCGACGCCCTCGACGACCCCGGCGACGGGGCGTACTCCACCGAGGCCAGGGAGCGGTTCGCCCTGCTCTCCGCCGAGCTGCGCCAGCGTCGCGGCCACGTCGGCGAGCCGCTGCTCGACCTGGTGCGGCGGATCATCGATGCCTGCGGTGTCGACGTCGAGCTCGCCTCGGCGGTCAGCGACGCGGCTCCGGCCCGGCGCGACAACCTGGATCTGTTCGTCAAGGCGGTCGCGGAGTTCCAAGCGGTCGACGGCGACGTCACCCTGCCCGCGCTGGTCGCCTATCTCACCGCCGAGGACGAGCTCGGCACCGGCCTGGACGTCGCCACTCCCACCGAGGCCGACTCGGTCAAGCTGCTCACCGTCCATCGGGCCAAGGGGCTGGAGTGGGACGCGGTCTTCCTGGTCGGCGTCGGGGAGGGACGCTTTCCCACGACCACCTCGCGCACGCTGTGGACCAGCAGCCCGTCGGTGCTGCCCAACCCGCTGCGTGGCGACGCTCGCGACCTGGCGGAGCTGCGGGGCTACGACAAGGCGGGCCTGGACGAGTTCCGGGCCTCCTCCAAGGCGCTGGACGCCGCCGAGGAGCTGCGGCTGGGCTATGTCGCCTTCACCCGTGCTCGGCACGAGCTGCACGTCTCGTCCTACGTCTGGGGCTCTCGGCCCACGCCCTTCGGGCCGTCACCCTTCCAGGCCACGGTCCGCGACTGCCTGCTCGGCTGGGGGCAGGAGCCGGCGCAGTGGCTGGATCGGCCGCCGCCCAAGACACCCAACCCGTTCGCGGCCGAGGGGATGGTCGCGGCCTGGCCGCCGGTCGGGCCGACTCGGGAGGCGGAGCTGCGCGTGGCCGCGGCCGCCGTCGTGCGGGAGGCGATGACGTCAGCAGACGACGGCCCGAACCCCGACGAGAACCTCGACCTCACGGAGGCCGCGCTCGTCGCCGAGTGGGACGCCGAGCTGGACCGGCTGGTCGCGGAAGCGCGCGCCGACACGGCCGGCGTCATCGACGTCCACCTGCCCGGCAGCCTGTCGGCGACCGCGCTGATCCAGCTGCGGGAGGACCCCGAGGAGTTCCTCGCCCATCTGGCCCGCCCGATGCCTCGGCCACCGGCGCCACAGGCCGCGTTCGGCACCCGGTTCCACGCCTGGGTCGAGGCGCGGTTCGGCCAGCAGCAGATGCTCGACCCCGACGATCTGCCCGGCCGGGCCGACACCGGGATCGAGGACGACCAGGACCTCGCCGAGGTGATCGCCCGCTTCGAGGCCGGCCCGTTCTCCGAGCGTGCGCCGTACGCCGTGGAGGCGCCGTTCGCCCTCGTCCTCTCCGGCCAGGTCGTCCGCGGCCGGATCGACGCCGTCTACGCCGAGGGCGAGGACCGCTGGCTGGTCGTGGACTGGAAGACTAGCCGCGCCCGGACCGCCGACCCGCTCCAGCTGTCGATCTACCGCCTTGCCTGGGCCGAGCTGCAGGGCGTCGATCCGGCCCGGGTCCGGGCGGCCTTCTGCTACGTCCGCTCCGGCGACCTCGTCGAGCCGGAGCTTCTCGACCGCCCCGCCCTGGAGGAGCTGCTGGCCGGGGCCGCCGAGACGCGGAGTGGTTCTCGGCCTGCTGCCGGTTGAGCGATCAGCCGCCGTTTCCCGCCGGGGACGGGCTACGTATGAGTAGTCTGCGGGCCGTGAGCAACAACGAGAGCGGCAAGTCCAAGAGCCTGATCGCCGTGGTCGTACTGGTCGTCGTAGCGCTGGTCGCTGCCGCGGTCTACTGGTTCGTCATCCGCGACGACGACTCCGCGGATGGCGATGACGGCTCGAGCCAGACGCTGAAGCCGCAGACGTTCTCGATGGACGACGTGCCCTTCACCTTCGAGTACCCGGGCAACTTCGCCGAGGCCGAGCCGTCGGCTGCTGGCATCGTGTGGGTCGCCGGCGTCAGCCCGGTGGACATCCTCAACGTCAAGCGCATCGCCAACGAGTCGAGCTCGTTGTCGCAGATCAAGCAGTCTGTGACCGACACGCTCAGCAGGCGGTCGGAGATCGAGGTCACCGGTGTCGGCACCGAGCAGACCGGCGACATCAAGATGCTCCGCTTCACCGCGAACTCGACGGCGTCGGGTCAGCAGCTGCGGTCTCAGCTCTACTACTTCCCGATGGGTGATGCCGTCTGGCAGCTGGAGTGCCAGTCGCGGGACACCGCGCGAGCGGAGATCGCCGGCGCCTGCGCGGGCATGCTGGAGACGCTCACCGAGCGCTGAGAGGCGGCTCGGGTCGGCCGGGCCACCGGGACACGGCGTGTGACGTGGACCCTATTTGGGGGTTCTGCGCCCATAAATTTGGGCGTCTTGTCCCATTTACTCCCTATTTGGGCTGCCTTCTGTATAGACAGGCAATTCTCGCAACCGTCTACCGTCGTCACTTCAGCCCTTGCGACTCGTGTCGCACAACGCCGGGGGGCGTGGGGCATGTTCAGTGACAACGGTCCGATGGGCCAATGGGGGGTATATCGCGATGTCCACACCACGGAAGCAGATCCGCCGCTCGATGCTGGCGGCGTCGGCGGTCAGCGGCGCACTGCTCTTCGGAGCGGTTCCGGCCGCCGAAGCCGCGGTTCCTCAGGCGGCGGTGTCGTCGACGGGCGCGCGCGCCGCGGCCACCCCCTCCGCATCGGTGCAGGACCAGATCGCCGAGACCACCGGCCAGCTCGCCGCGGCGAAGGTCCAGCTCAAGGTCGCCAAGGCGAAGTACAAGAAGAAGAAGTCGCCGGCGAACCTCAACAAGGTCAACAAGCAGAAGGCCACCGTCGCGGGCCTGAAGGCCAAGCTCAAGGTGCTGAAGCAGCAGGCCACCGCCGAGCCGGCACCCCTCCCGGTGACCGTCGAGGGACCGGCGGGGCCGACGGGGGACAAGGGCGCGACCGGCGACGCCGGCCCGGCCGGCGCGGTGGGTCCGACCGGTGACAAGGGCGCCACGGGTGACAAGGGCGCCACGGGCGATGCCGGCAGCAAGGGCGCGACCGGTGACAAGGGCGCGACTGGCGACCCGGGCGTGGCTGGTGACAAGGGCGCGACCGGCGACCCGGGCGCGACTGGCGACCCGGGCGTGGCTGGTGACAAGGGCGCGACCGGCGACCCG
>CAZTHV010000124.1:7410-9106 GCA_964613165.1 uncultured Marmoricola sp. | reverse complement strand
CTGAAGAACCCGGACATGGTCAACGGCGGGTTCGGCGACGTCAAGACGATCGCCACCACGACCTTCCAGGACGGCGGGCTGCCGATCCTCGACGGCAAGTGCGCCCTGCACCGGCAGGCGGGCTTCTACGCCGCCAACTGGCCCAAGGGCACCAAGGTGTCCGAGGACGGCGACGCCTTCGCGTTCTACCTGCCGCCGACCAACGAGGAGAACGGCAAGCCGGTCCTCGGCGGCGGGGAGTTCGTGACGGCCTTCGCCGACCGTCCCGAGGTCCAGGCGTTCCAGACCTACCTGTCCAGCGACGTGTGGGCCAACGAGAAGGGCAAGGCCACACCCGACGGCGGCTGGGTCAGTGCCAACAAGGGCCTGGACGTCGCCAACCTGGCCAGCCCGATCGACAAGCTCTCGGCGGAGATCCTGCAGGATCCCGACGCGGTGTTCCGCTTCGACGGCTCCGACCAGATGCCCGGCGCCGTGGGTGCCGGCTCCTTCTGGAAGGAGATGACCGCCTGGATCACCGGCAAGAGCACCCAGGACGCCCTCGACGCGATCGAGAAGTCCTGGCCATCGAGCTGACCGGCCTCTCCGGCCGCGGGCTCCCGGCACACCGTGCCGGGAGCCCGCGGTCCGGGTAACAGGGGAGCTCGGACCGCGGCGCGGGCCGGACGAGAACGAACCGGACGAGAAGGAGGGACATGGGCACCAGCGAGAAGCTCATCCAGATGCTCGTCGCGATCGGCCTGTTCGCGGGAGTGGTCGCCGTCGTGCTGCTGATCGCCGACCGGGTCAGGACGCGCCGGGCGGAGCACTGGCAGACGGTCGTCTTCGTGCTGCCCGCGGTGGTGATGGTCGCGGGCGGGCTGCTCTACCCGGCGATCCGCACCATCTACGAGTCGTTCCGCAACGCCAACTCGTCGGCGTTCGTCGGCTTGAACAACTACCGCTCGATCTTCACCGACGACGCCCAGCTGGTGGTGCTGCGCAACACCGCGCTCTGGGTGCTCGTGGCGCCGGTCGCGGCCACCGTCATCGGCCTGGTGTACGCCGTGCTCATCGACCGCTCCAGGTACGAGCGGTTCGCCAAGGCGCTGATCTTCATGCCGATGGCGATCTCCCTGGTCGGCGCCTCGCTGATCTGGAAGTTCATGTACGACTACCGCGCCACCGAGAACCCGCAGATCGGCCTGCTCAACCAGGTGCTCAAGTGGATCGGCCTCGACACCTACCGGTTCCTGCTCAACGAGCCCTGGAACACCCTGTTCCTCATCGTCATCATGATCTGGGTCCAGGCCGGATTCGCGATGACGGTGCTCTCGGCGAGCATCAAGGCGATCCCCGACGACATCAACGAGGCCGCCGAGCTCGACGGGATCACCGGATGGAAGCTCTTCCGGTACATCACGGTGCCGTCCATCCGGCCGTCGATCATCGTGGTGCTGACCACGATCAGCATCACCACGCTCAAGGTCTTCGACATCGTCCGCACCTCGACCGGGGGCAATTTCGACACCAGCGTGCTCGCCTACGAGTTCTACGTGCAGAGCTTCCGGTCGTTCAATACCGGGCTCGGCGCGGCGATGGCGGTCATGCTCTTCCTCCTGGTGACCCCGATCGTCGTCTACAACATCCGGCAGATGCGTCGAGTGGGGGCATGATGGCGATCGCATCCAGCTCATTGGCACCCGAGGGCCGTCTC
>CAZTHV010000124.1:5282-7400 GCA_964613165.1 uncultured Marmoricola sp. | reverse complement strand
CACACCGCGCGCGAGCGGCTGAGCTCGCCCTGGGCCTCGATGGCCGCCATCGTGATCGCGGTGCTGTGGACCGTCCCGACAGTGGGGCTGCTCATCTCCTCCTTCCGCCCGCAGGCCGACGTCCAGAGCAGCGGCTGGTGGACCTTCTTCACCGACCCGTCGATGACGCTCGACAACTACCGCGAGGTGCTCCGCGGCAGCGACACCAATCTGGCGACGTACTTCGTCAACTCGCTGGTGATCACGCTGCCATCGGTGATCATCCCGATCTGCCTGGCGACGATGGCGGCCTACGCCTTCGCCTGGATGCGCTTCCCGGGGCGCGACGTGCTCTTCGTGGCGGTCTTCGCGCTGCAGATCGTGCCCATCCAGGTGACCATGATCCCGCTGCTCCAGCTCTACGTGAACCCGCCGCTGGGGCTCCCGCAGCTGGCCGGCAGTGAGGCGCCCGGCGGTGGGTTCTACACGATCTGGCTCTCCCACTCGGTGTTCGCGCTGCCGCTGGCGATCTACCTGCTGCACAACTTCATGAAGGAGATCCCGGCCGAGCTGGTCGAGGCCGCCCGCGTCGACGGCGCCGGTCACGTGCGGATCTTCCTGCGGATCATGCTGCCGTTGATGACGCCGGCCATTGCCGCGTTCGCCGTCTTCCAGTTCCTGTGGGTCTGGAACGACCTGCTGGTGGCGCTGGTCTTCGGCGGCGGCAACCTCGACGTCTCGCCGCTGACCGTCCGGCTCGCCGAGCTGTCCGGCACCCGCGACCAGGCGTGGCACGTCCTCTCCGCCGGCGCCTTCGTGTCCCTGGTGGTGCCGCTGGTCGTCTTCATCGCCGGGCAGCGCTACTTCGTCCGTGGACTGCTCGCCGGCAGCGTCAAGGGCTGAGCGGGGTCAAGGGCTGAGCGGGCCTGGCCGCGGGCTCGAACGCGGTCGGCGTACCAGCCGTACGACGCCTTCGGCGTGCGGGTGAGATCGCGCCGGTCGACCTGCACGAGGCCGAAGGCCTTGGTGTACCCCTCGGCCCACTCGAAGTTGTCCATCAGCGTCCAGGCGATGTAGCCGCGGACGTCCGCTCCGGCCGCACGGGCCCGCTCGACGGCCGCGAGATGTCCTTCCAGGTAGGCGATCCGGTCGGTGTCATCGACGCTCCCGTCCTGACGCAGTCGGTCGTCGACGCAGGCGGCACCGTTCTCGGTGACCACCAGCGGCAGGCCGGTACGCCGATGGGTGTCGACCAGGAGCTGCTCCAGACCGCGGGGCTCGATCTCCCAGCCGATGTCGGTGCGCGGCTGTCGAGGCGCGAAGCGCAGGTCGCTCACCCCTGGGAACGCGGCCTCGTCGGCGTCGCCGCCCGTATCGAGCGCCGCGTCGGCGGGGGTGGCGGACGCCAGGTCGACCCGGCTCGGCGTGTAGTAGTTGATCCCCAGCCAGTCGGCGCTGTCGCGGAGCAGGGCCAGGTCCTCGTCGCGGACCAGGGCGGGGTCCTCCAGCGCGGGCGCCACGGCACGCACCGCGGCGCCGTACTCCCCGTCGGCCAGCGGGTCCAGCCAGATCCGGTTGCGGATGGCGTCCACGCCGTCGGCGACCTGTCGTGCCTCGGGTCGGTCCGGCCAGATGGGCGTGAGGTTGAGGGTGAGCCCGACGGCCTCCGCGCCGGCCTCGCGGAGTCGCGCGGCGGCCAGCCCGTGGGCGAGGAGGAGGTGGTGCGCGGCTCGGTGGGCGGCAGCGCCCTCCCGGCGACCCGGTGCGTGCACCCCGGCCGCGTAGCCGAGGTAGGCCGAGCACCACGGCTCGTTCAGGGTCGTCCACAGCCGCACCCGGTCGCCGAGGCGCTCGTGGACCACACCGGCGAGGTCGGCGAACCGGGTGGAGGTGTCCCGCTCGAGCCAGCCACCACGGTCTTCGAGGTACTGCGGGAGATCCCAGTGGTAGAGGGTGATCGCCGGCCGCACCTCACGGGCGAGGAGAGCATCCACCAGACGTTCGTAGTAGTCGAGACCACGGCTCTCGATCTCGCCGGGGGACTTGATGATGCCCTCGGTCAGGCTGAAACCGACCGCGAAGTCTTCGAGATCCTGTGGCGTCGCCATCATCACGGCATAGGACGAGCCGTTATAGGTG
>CAZTHV010000124.1:0-5272 GCA_964613165.1 uncultured Marmoricola sp. | reverse complement strand
ACGGGACGATCCGCGGCCAGGCGACCGAGAAGCGGTAGACCGAGACCCCCAGCCCGGCGACCAGATCGGCGTCCTCCTCGACGCGGTGGTAGGAGTCGCAGGCGGTGCTGCCGTCTTGGCCGTCGGCCACGGCTCCGGGCCTGGTGGCGAAGACGTCCCAGATCGACGGTGTGCGTCCGTCGGCGTCGGTCGCGCCCTCGATCTGGTACGCCGCGGTGGCCACGCCGTACTCGAAGGATCCCGGAGCGAGGACTGAGGAGATCGTCATCCCCGTCAGGCTATGCCGGTGGAGGGTGAGCGGCTAGACGATGCTGAGGACGACCGTGCTGCCCTTGGGCACCGAGGTGCCCGAGCCGGGATCGGAGCTGACCACGATGTCGGCGCCGACATAGAGCATCGTCTTCTTGACCTCCACGTTGAGGCCGAGCTTCTTCAGCTGCTCGGAGGCATCGTCCAGCCGCTTGCCGCGGATGCCGGGGATCTCCACCAGCTCAGGGCCTTTGGAGACGACCAGCGAGATCACGTCGTTCTTGTGGCCCTCGCCGCTGTGGGGGGTCTGGGAGATGACCCGCCCGGCGCGCACGGTGTCGCTGTTGGCCGACCTCTTGTCCACCTTGAAGCCGAGCTTCTTCAACTGCTGCTCGGCCTTGTCCGCTGACCGGTTCGTCCAGTCCGGGATGGCGATCGGCTTCGGCCCCTTGCTGACGACGACCTCGACGGCACTGTCTCGCTTGAGCTGGGTGCCCTTGGCGGGCTTGGTGCCGATCACCTGGTCCGGCGGGACCTTCTCGTGGTACTGGCTGACCACGTTGCCGAGGCTCAGGTGGGCGTCGCGCAGCCGGGTGCTCGCCTCCGACAGGGAGGCGCCGCGCAGCCGGGGCACGGCGTACCGCTCGGGACCGAGCGACAGCACGGCGGTGACCTTGCCGTCCTTGGCGACTCGGGACCCGGCCACGGGGTCGGTCTTGATCACCGAGCCCTTGGCCACGGTCTCGGAGTACGCCGGCTCGCCGGTCGCGAAGCGCAGGCCGGCCTTGGCGACCTTGGCCTGTGCCGCGGCCTCGGGGAGGTTCAGCACGCCCGGGGTCACGGTGTAGCGAGCGACGCCGAGGTACCAGCCGCCGAGGCCGACCAGCAGAGCGAGCAGCAGCGTGCCGATGAGCAGGTAGAGGCCGCGGCGCGAGCGCCGCCGGCCCGGCAGGGGGCGCGACGAGCCCGGCGGCGGCGCCACTCCCGGCGGCGGGGTGCTCTGCAGCTCCGCTCCGGCCGGCGGGGACGCCCGGCGCGGGGGCGGGACGACCGTGGTGGGCTCTACCTCGGCGAGGGCGATGCCGGTCGCGATCGCGGGACCGACCGACTCCAGGCCCTCGCCGGCGAACCGGGCCTCGTGGGACTCCAGCAGCGCCTGGTCGAAGACCTCGTCGCGGCCGGGGAGCTCGTGGGTGTTGCTGACCGGCGTGCCGGTGGGGCGGGGCATCAGGTCGGCGGTCAACTCGGCATCCTCGCGGATGCCCTGGTCCACGGCGATCCGGACCCGGTGGACGTGGGCCAGGAGCACGCGTGCGTCGGCCGGGCGCTGGTCCTTGTCGCGCGCGGTGGCGCGGGCGACCAGCGCGTCGACGTACGCCGGGAGGCCGGGCACGAGCCGGGACGGCGGCGGGACGTCCTCGTGGACGTGCTTGTAGGCGACCTGGATCGGGCTGTCGGCCTGGTGCGGCTTCTGGCCGGTGAGCATCTCGTAGAGGATCACCCCGGCCGCGTAGACGTCGGAGCGGGCATCGGCCTTGCCGTCGACGACGAGCTCGGGGGAGAGGTAGGAGACCGTCCCGATCAGGACGCCGCCGGTTGCGGTGTGCTGGGTCTCGGCGTTGACCGCCCTGGCCAGGCCGAAGTCGGCGACCTTGACGCGGCCGTCGTCGGCGAGCAGGACGTTCTCCGGCTTGACGTCGCGGTGGATCATCCCGGCGCCGTGCGCGGCGGCGAGGGCGGCGAGGACCGGCTCGATGACGGCGAGCGCCTTGCCCGGCGGCATCGGAGCCTCCTTGCGGATCAGGTCGCGCAGGGTGAGCCCGGGGACGTACTCCATCACCAGGAACAGCGTCTCCCCGTCCTCGCCCTGATCGAAGACGGAGACGGCGTTGTGATGGGAGAGGCGGGCGGCCGAGCGGGCCTCCCGCTCGAAGCGGCTGACGAAGTCGGGGTCGTCGCCGAGGCCGGCGTGCATGATCTTGATCGCCACGGTCCGGTCCAGGCGGAGGTCGGTGGCCTGGTAGACGGTGGCCATCCCGCCCCGCGCGACCTTGGGCCCGACGCGGTAGCGGTCGTCGAGGACGCGTCCGATCATCGGGTCGGCGACGCGACCCGCGTTCGTGCGCTCCACTGCGTCCTCCAGCCTCCGATGCGGCGGGGAAGGTACCGATCAGAGGCTCGATTCTAGTCTTTCCGGCCCCAGATCTCCGGTTTCACCCGTTCGACGGGTCGAGTCGGTCCCGTACGCCGGTGCTGCGGCCGATCAGCGGTGTTTCGTACGTCCGGCCCTCGGAGGTGACGGTGCGAGCGTGAGAGCGGCTGAGCGCTGGTCGGTGGCCGGGAAGCATCCACAGGCACTGTCGTGGCGTGGTTCTCCACAGATCCGGGAGCTGCGGTCGCCTGAGCCCAACCGGGTTGGCAAGGTCGCCGGGACCCGTCACACTGAGGAGGTGCCCTTCATGGATCCCGACACCTGGGTGAGCATCGGCGCGTTCGCCACTCTGCTGGCGCTCGCCACCGGCTTGATCCTGCACACGACCAAGGCCCAGATCGCGGCGGTCGAGGCCCACGCCGATGCTCGCTTCGAGGCTGCCAGGGAGCACACCGATGCTCGCTTCGAGGCTGCCAGGGACCATGCGGAGGCTCGGTTCGAGGCCGCGAAGGAATACGCGGAGGCTCGCTTCGAGGCGGCGCAGGCCCACGCCGATGTCCGGTTCGAGGCAATCGATGCTCAGTTCGCGGCGGTCGAGGCCCGTGCCGATGTCCGGTTCGAGGCTGCCAGGGACCATGCGGACGCTCAGTTCGAGATCGTCAGGACTCAGCTCGCCGGGTTGGAGAAGCGGGTCGGTGGGGTGGAGGACGACATGTTGCTGGTCAAGGCACACCTGCTCGGAGTGACGCGGGCCGGTTGATCGGGCTCCGCCACCAGGGCAGCGCGGAGGCGCACTGCGATTCGCCGCCAGGAAGGTGTCAGGTCCACCACCTGACGCCGTGGAGCCGAGGCGGCACCACCGGACCTCCACGGCGAAGTCGGATTCACCCGGCGCACCCGAGACTGCGGTGCCCGGCCGGTGCCGGTGCGAAGGTCCCGAGATGGCAGCATTGGCCCCGTGCGCGACGACACCCACGGCTCAGACCACCTCGGCGCCCTGGTGGGGGACTGGCTGGACTGGAAGACGGCCGGTGAGACGCTCGGCGTGCCCGCGAGCCGGATCGGCCAGCTCATCCGCGACCACCAGCTCGCCGGAGCGGTCTATCAGCGTGGTGCGGGTGTCCAGGTCCCGGCCGCGTTCTTCGACCAGGGCGAGATCGTCAAGGGTGTCTCCGGCCTGGTCACGCTGCTCCACGACGGCGGATACGACGACCACGAGATCCTCGGCTGGATGTTCACCGCCGACGACACCTTGCCCGGCCGCCCGATCGACGCGCTGCGAGAGAACCGCGGCTCCGAGGTGAAGCGGCGCGCGCAGGCCATGGCCCTCTAGGACGCGACACGATGAGCCCGCGGATCCGGCAGCTCCTGGTCGGCGTCGTGGCGCTGACCGTCTTCGGAGTGCTCTGGTGGCACCAGACGCCGCACCCCGACGCCTCGTCCGGTTCCGCCACGCCAACCGCGACGGCCACGCCTAGCGCAACACCGACCGCCATACCGGCCCCGACCCGGACAGCCACACCACGTGGTGCCGCCGTCGCGCTCGACGCGCTCCCGCCGGAGGCCCGCGAGACCGTCCGGCTGATCCGGGCCGGCGGGCCGTTCCCCTACGAGCGGGACGGAATCACCTTCGGCAACTACGAAGGCCTGCTGCCGCAGCACCCGCGCGGCTACTACCGGGAGTACACGGTGCCGACGCCCGGATCCTCCGACCGTGGTGCCCGGCGGATCGTGGCCGGCGAGGACGGCACGATGTTCTACAGCGGCGACCACTACCGATCCTTCCAGCGGATCGGCGGCACCCGGTGAGGAGAGATCCAGTGAGGACGAGCCAGTGAGCGGGCTCGCCGGGCTCCTCGCCGGGCGCCGCGACCCCGGCGTCTACCAATGGCAGGCGGCCTTCGACGCCGACGAGGTGCGCCGTGCCGTGGAGCACGCGGGCTGGCGCTTCGGGTACGTCGACGGCTGGACCCACCAGGACAAGGCCGGCCTGCTGTCGGAGCTGGCGGGGAGCCTCGGCTTCCCGGGATGGTTCGGGCGCAACTACGACGCGCTGATGGACGTCCTGCGCGATGTCACCGAGCCGACCCTGGTGCTCTGGGACGGCTGGGGAACGCTGGCCCGCTCCGATCGGCGCGCCTTCGGCCTGGCGCTGTCGATCTTCGGCGACCGCGCCGCCGACGGTCCGGCCCCTTTCGCCGTTCTGCTGCGCGGCGAGGGCCCGGGCATCCGCGTGCCCGTCCTGGCCTGACCGATCGCGGTCCGTTCGGCAGGCCCACCCGACCCGGTGGTGGCACTCGCTGCAGGCAGTTCGGCTTGCCGGAGCGCTGTACCGGGCGTTCGATCGCGAACTGCCTGCATCGGGGTCCGAGGAGGAGCTCAGCTCGGATCGCCGGTCGGCTGGCGGATCTCGCGCTCAGCGGCGTGGGCTCGCCGGCAGGTCCGGTGGCGGCTCGGGAAGGTCGGGTGGGGTCTCTGAGCCGGTGCCGTCGTCCAGCCAGCCGTCGTACTGGTCGACCAGCAGCTCCACCAGGTACGACGGGGCGTCGGTGAGCACCGCCCACGGATGGTCCTCGTCGTCGTCCTCGCCGGCGTACCTCTCCCGGACGACCTCCGCCGAATGCCCGTCGGCGAGCAGCCGGGCCTGAGTGGCCAGGGCATGCTCGTGCTCGAAGAAGATCGCGCGGAGAGTGGCTGGCGGAGTCACCGTCTTCGCCGGTCCTCACACCGTGCGCTGGGTGGCGGCATCGGCGAGGTCGCGCAGCGCAGCGCGCGCCTCGTCGCGGATCGGCGCCGTGTCGAGCGCGGCGAGCGCGCGATCGGTGAGGACGGCGATCACCTCCTCGACCTGCTCGCGGGCGCCGCTGCGCT
>CAZTHV010000123.1:1389-9214 GCA_964613165.1 uncultured Marmoricola sp. | reverse complement strand
GACCGAGCCGCTCGGCGCGGAGCAGCGGGCGGCGGTCGGCTGGGCCCACCGGCGCGGGCTGGGCGACATGGCGAACCAGTTCCACTACTCCCGGCTGACCGCCGACAACCGGATCCTCTACGGCGGATACGACGCGATCTACCACCCCGGCCGCCAGGTCCGGCCCGACTACGAGCAGCGGCCGGAGTCCTACCGGCGGCTGGCCTCGCACTTCCTGACCACGTTCCCGCAGTTGGAGGGGATCAGGTTCACGCACCGCTGGGCCGGGGCGATCGACACCTGCACCCGGTTCTGCGCGTTCTACGGGACCGCCCGCGGCCGGCGGATCGCCTACGCCACGGGCTTCACCGGACTCGGCGTCGGGGCGACGCGCTTCGCCGCCGAGGTGATGCTCGACCTGCTGGCCGGCGCGGACACCGAGCGGACCCGACTGGAGATGGTGCGGCGCAAGCCGCTGCCCTTCCCGCCGGAGCCGCTGGCGACGCTGGGGATCGAGCTCACCCGGCGGTCGCTGGACGCCGCTGACCACCGCCGCGGGGAGCGCAACCTCTTCCTGCGCGCGCTCGATGCTGCCGGGCTGGGCTTCGACTCGTGAGCCGGCAGCCCGAGAAGCTCGGTACCCGACGGCGCTATCCGGGGTGCTGACAGCGCCCTACCATCGAGCATGAGCCGATCCCGATTCACGGTCCTGATCCTGTCCAGTGCGCTGGGGGCCGCTGGGCTGTTTCATCCGGCCTCCGCGGCCTCCGCGGCCTCCGCGGCCGCCCCGGCAGACTCGAGTCTCGTGGCGACGGCGGCGTGTCCCCTGCGCGTCGTCAAGCTCGCCAAGGCGAAGGCGAAGACGCTGACGATCGCCGGGCGGTGCGGTGTGCCCGGCAACGCGAGCGCGGTGGTCCTCAACGTGTCCGCGCGCGGCTCCAAGGCCGGTGGGCTGTGGGCCTGGCCCGGGAGTTCGGCCAAGCCCCGCAACCCGGTCCTGGCATGGCCGGTGCCTCGACGGACCGCGGGCACGCAGGCGACGGTTCAGTTGCGCAATGGAACCGTGCGTCTCGCCGGCCGCAAGGGCAAGACCAAGGTGGCCCTCGACGTCGTCGGCTACTACCGGCCGTCGCCGACGAGCCAGACACTGACCGTCGACGCCATGGGGATGAGCCTCACCGGTCCGGACGTGGGCCTCGGGACCGCCAATGGCTGCGCCACGAACACGACGGCGAATACGACGATCGGGTTCCTGTCACTGCCGCTTCCGGTCGGCGCCACGATCACTGCCGTCACCGTTGCCGTCTACGACGGCACCGCGGCGGATTCCTACACCGTCGCGTTGGTCGTAGGAAGTCACACCGATATCGGGCAGGTGGCGTCGACGACCCCGCTGGGTTCGGGCGGCGCTGCGTCCATCCGCGTCGTCACAACGACGACGGCGATGCGGGTGCCGGTGGCGAGGAACACGGTCTACAGGCTCCAGATGACCAACCTGAAGTTGTTCAACAACGGCTTGTGTCATGTCCAGGTGACCTACGACCTGCCCCGGTGACACCGGTCGGCGGTGCACGGCCGCGCACGCCGCCACCCCGCTCGATATCGGAGAAACGCTAAGCGCAGACGTCGCGGGAGTCGCTGGCGCGGGCGGAGGTGAGGTGGCGGGCGCTGTTGACCAGGCCGACCAGGCTGAACGCCTGCGGGGTGTTGCCGAGGTGGTGTCCGGTGCGGGCGTCGTACTCCTCCGAGAGCATTCCGACGTCGTTGCGAGTCGAGAGCAGCCGCTCGAAGAGCTCCTCGGCCCGCCGGCTCTCGCCGACCCCATGCAGCGCGTCGACCAGCCAGAAGCTGCAGGCCAGGAAGGCCGCTTCGTCACCGGGGAGCCCGTCGGGGCCGCCGTCGGCGCTGTTGTCGTAGCGCATCAGGAAGCCGTCGCGGTCGAGCTCTCGGGCCACTGCCTCGACCGTGCCGACCACCCGCGGGTCGTCCCAGGGGAGGAAGCCGACGCGGGGAACCAGCAGCAGCGCGGCGTCCAGGCCGTGGGAGCCGTAGAACTGGGTGAAGGTGTTGCGCTCGGCGTCGAAGCCCTTCGCGCAGACGTCGGCGTGGATCCGGTCGGCCAGCTCTCGCCACTTGTCCAGGTCGCCCTCGAGCCCGTGCCGCTCGACCGTGCGGATGGCGCGGTCGACGCCGGCCCACGCCATCACCTTGGAGTGGACGAACTGGCGCCGTGGTCCGCGCATCTCCCACAGGCCGTTGTCCGGCTCGCGCCAGTGATCGTGCAGCCAGTCGACCAGGGCGCGCTGCAGGTCCCAGGCCGCCTCGGTGGACTCCAGGCCCGCCTCGCGGGCGAGGTAGAGACTGTCGAGCGCCTCGCCCCAGACGTCGAGCTGGTGCTGCTTGGCCGCGGCGTTGCCGATCCGCACCGGCGTCGAGCCGAGGTAGCCGTCGAGCCAGGGCAGCGTCTGCTCCGGCAGTCGGCGGGTGCCGTCCAGGCCGTACATGATCTGCAGCGTCGCCGGGTCGCCCGCGACGGCGCGGACCAGCCATTCGCGCCAGGCCCGTGCCTCACTGGTGTGTCCGGTGCCGAGGAACGCCTGCAGGGTGAAGGTCGCGTCCCGCAGCCAGCAGTAGCGGTAGTCCCAGTTGCGCACGCCGCCGGGCTCCTCGGGCAGCGACGTGGTCGCGGCCGCGACGATGCCGCCGGTCGGCGCGAAGGTCAGGGCCTTGAGGAGCATCAGCGACCGGCGTACCTCGGACTCCCAGCGGCCGCGATAGGTGCAGCGCCCGATCCACTCCCGCCAGAAGGCGCGGGTGTCCTCCAGCGCCTGGTGCGAATCGGCCATCCGGGGTCGCGGGAGATGTGACCGGCGGTAGGTGAGGACGAATGCCACGCGGTCGCCCTCGCTGACGGTGAACTCCGCCCGCAGGGCATGGTCCTCGAGCCGCAGCGGTGCGTCCGCGCGCACCCAGACCGCGTCCGGTCCGGCGACCGCGGACACGCCCCGGGAGTCGTCCGGCTCACCGGCGGGGAACCAGGGGATCACCCGACCGTAGTCGAACCTCAGCCGCAGAATGGTCCGCATCGCGACGCTGCCGCTGATCCCCTCGACGACGCGCACCACGTCGGCTGCCTCGCCCCGTGGCGGCATGAAGTCGACGACCTCGGCCACCCCGGAGCCGGTCTCCCAGCGGGTGCGCAGCACCAGCGTGTCGTCCTCGTAGCCGCGCGAGGTCGCCGTGCCATCGTCCGCCGGTGCCATCGCCCACCGCCCGGCCGACTCGTCGTGGAGCAGCGCGGCGAAGCAGGCCGGGTCGTCGTAGTGCGGTAGGCAGAGCCAGTCGATCGACCCGTCCCGTCCCACCAGCGCGGCGGTGTGGAGATCCCCGATGAGGGCGTAGTCCTCGATCGCCTGCGGTGCCGTCCCCTCGCCCCGGTTGCCCATGCGGTCATTGATACCTCACCGAGATGCCTCACCGGGCCCGACGTACGGCGGCGAGGCCGGTGCTCTCCCTGCGGCGAACGGGGGTGACGACGGCGGCGCTCCGCAGGCGCCAGGCGATCAGACCCAGGTCGACGGCGGTGCGTACCTCCCGCGACTCGAGACTCTCCACTCCGAGCAGCCGGCATATCCGTGCCAGGCGGTTGTAGAGCGTCTGCCGTCGTACGCCCAGTGCCTGCGCGGCCGCCGCCTTGGACTGACGGTGCTCGAGGTACACGTCGAGGGTGTGCACGAGGCGGGTGCCGTGCTGGGCGTCATGGTCGAGGATGGCGCCGAGCTGCTCCTCGACGAAGCCCTCCAAAGTGCTGTCGGCCGTCAGAGGCGCCAGGAGCCGATGCGCACTCAGCTCCGATGTCAGCACGATCCGCGCCTTGGTGCCCAGCTGGCGTGCCAGGAGCGAGGTCTCCCGCGCGGCCTCCAGGGCGATGGCCAGCTCGGGCACGGAGTCGACCAGCGGTGCCCCGCTCAGGTTGGCCACTCGGCCCCCGGCAGCCGTCCGCAGCTCCTGGTCGATCGAGTCGGCCAAGCGGTCCAGGAGGCCGTGCAGCTCGGTACGCGCGACGACTGCGGCGATGAGGTGGTTCCCGTCTCCGAGATCGGCCGAGGCGGCACTGAGGAACATCTTGCGGATGGCCTCGCGCACGGCTGCCGAGGCCTGCTGGTCCCAGCGAACCCGCTCCAGGGTCAGGCAGAGGGCCAGGAACTGGCGACCCGGCGTCCCCGCGAGCCCGACGGCGGCTGCTCGGGTCGTCAGCTCGGTGGTGCTGGCGTAGCGGCGTTCCACCATGTCCCGGAGCAGGTGCGCTCCCGCCTGTCGCCGAGCCGTGGCCGTGGGGTCGCTCCGGATCAGCTCGAGGGAGACGGCGCGCGCGGCCCGCGGGGCGACGACCGCACGAAGCGGCGTCCGCGATCCGTGCAGGACGAGCGTCCCCCAGCGGTCTCCGAAGAGCTCGACAGGGGTGAGGATGTCGCCCTCGTCCACGCCGCGTCGCGAGTTGTCCGAGGAGAGCACCAGGTGCCCGTCGGCTCCCTGGAGACTCGCCGCGCAGCCGGCCAGCTCGGCGACCCTCTCCATGAGGATGGGCAGCCCGCCGCCGTTCAGCATGGCGTCGTTCAGTCCGGTGGAGATCCGCTCGGTGAGCCGCAGCATCTGGAGCTCGTTGCTGAGCAGAAGGGCATGAGCGGCCTCGGTGATCTCGATGAACGGCACCGTGCCGTGCAGCACCACCAGAGGGAGATCGACCCGCCGCGCCTCCTCCACCAGGGCGAGTGGAGGTGTGGTGAAGGTGCGTCCGAGCTCCAGGACCAGGCAGGCGAGACCACGCGACGCCAGCCCGTCGATGTAGCGCCTGATGGCCTCGTCCCCGACCCCGACCAGCCCGAGGCCGGTGGTGAGCAGCACCTCCTCGCCCTTGAGGAGGGGCGAGATCTCGTAGATCTCCGAGGTGTGGACCCAGCGGATCTCGCGACGGGTGAGGTCCGGGCCATGGATGACCTCGGGCTGACCGGGCTGCATGACCGGCAGCTCGAGAAGGTCCTGCACGGTGAACGGCATCGTTCGCCTCCCGCTAGGTTGGACGTTTTGTCCACAAGATTGGCAGAACTCCGGACAGTCTGTCTCTTTCCAGAGGGTGAACGACTGTCTTGGGTTGGAACAAGGGCAGGTACTCAGGAAGGCGGAACGAGATGCATGCGATGACGGAGTGGGATGGCAGGCGCCGTCCGAACAGTCCAAGTGAACGCCGGCGCAGCCGGATGCTCGCGGCGGTCGTGCTGGCGCTGACCGCCGCGCTCGCGGCCGCGTGCGGGTCGTCCGACTCCGGCGACGGCTCGAGCTCGGAGATCCGGATCGCGCTGAGCACCCCACTGCTGTGGCCCGAGGTCAGCGTCGCCACCGACGCGAAGCTGTGGGCGAAGCACGATCTGGAGCCGGTGATCACCGAGTTCCCCACGGGCAACGAGGCCAACCAGTCGCTCCTCGGCGGCAGCGCCGACGTGGCCACTGTGGCGCCGACGCCGGTGCTGCTCTCAGCGGCCCAGGGCAACGACGTCCGCGTCGTGGGCCTGGCCGGGTACTGGGAGACCTGGCGGCTCCAGGCGCTGCGCGCCAGCGGCATCAGCACCCCGGCCGATCTGGCCGGCAAGTCGATCGGCGTGACCCTCGGGTCCAGCTCTGAGATGGCGCTGCAGGTCTTCCTCGAGGAGAACGGGCTGAGCGCGGACGACGTGAAGCTGGTCAACGTGCGGCCGCCCGACATGATCCCGTCGATCTCCAAGTCCAGCGTGGACGCGATCAACATCTGGCAGCCGATGACCTACCGCGCCGAGCAGACCGTCCCGGACTCCAAGCGGATCGACTTCCCTTACACATTCCGCAACAACTACCTGTTCGTCACGACCCAGTCCGTGCTCGAGAAGGACCGTGACCTGGTGGTCCGCTTCATGGCCGTGATGAAGGAGGCCGCCGATCTGATGGCGAGCGATCCGGAGACCGCCGCGAGCGCGGTCGCCAAGGCCTCGGGCCTGACGGCCGAGGAGGCGGAGGCTGTGCTGAAGGAGTACCGGGCCAGCGGTGGACCAGCGGATGACGGGGTGATCGCCGAGTTCGAGTTCGTCGAGAAGTTCACCCGCGAGAACGACACCCTGCCGGCTGGCTTCACATTCGACCCCGACGAGCTCCTGGTCGCCGACGTGGCGGGGGAGTGAGCGTGGCATCGGTCATCGACGCCCACAACCACCTGTCGCGGTTCCCCAACCGGGTGCGCGGGCTGAACAGTGGCGACGACGCCGACGACGAGCGCGGCCTTGCCGAGCTCCGGACGGCCTGGATCCGCAGCATGGACGAGAACGGCGTCTCCCGTTCGGTGATCTTCGACAGGGACAACGCGGCGGTCGCCGAGTACGTCGCGGAGGCGCCGCACCGCTTCTCCGCGCTCGCCGTCATCGATCCGCGGGAGGGGAGCGCTGCGATCCAGGAGGCGCGGCGCTGGCTGGACCACGGCTTCCTCGGGGTGAAGTGCTCTCCCTCCGCCGAGGGGTCCCGCGATGGCTTCGGCTACGGCCTGGACGATCGGGACGCAGACCCGTTCTTCCGCTTCTGTGCCGAGCACGGGATGCCGATCCTCTTCCACACCGGCGTCATCTACATCAATCCCCAGCGGCCGACGAGCCATGAGGTCAGCCAAGGGCGTCCACTGAGACTGGACCGGGTCGCCCGGCGCCATCCGGACCTGAGGATCGTGATGGGGCACGTCGGACGGCCCTTCTGGGACGAGGCGCTCGCCCTGTCGAACCATCCCAACGTCCACGTCGACCTCACCTGGTCCCAGCTCCCGGTCCACTTCTACCGTCATTCGGTCGAGACGGCTCTGTTCGGCTTCGGTGCGGAGAGGACCATGTTCGGCTCGGACTCGACCCCGGGCATGCCGGATCGATCGGTCGAGCTGCTCGCCCGTACCCGGGAGCTGCTCACCGAGTTCGGAGCCTCCGAGGCCGAGAAGGCGGAGATTCTCGGCGGTACCGCCGCGCGGGTGTTCTCGATCCCGGAGGTCGTCGACGACAGGACTTCAGCCGAAGGAGGCGAGAGAGGGTGAGTACCGACATCCGAGCCGCCGAGGCCGTGCTGGCGCCACGGCCGAGCTCGCGGATCCGCATGGACCGACTGGTCGGAGGCGCGATCCTGCCGGTGCTGTCGCTGGGCCTGGCGATCGCGATCTGGGAGGTCGCGGTCCGGGTGACCGACTCCGCGGCCCTGATCCCACCTCCGAGCGAGGTTCTCAAGGCCGCCGTAGAGCTCTGGGAGAGCGGTGTGCTGCAGGAAGGCATCCTGTGGAGCACCCGACGCGCCCTCCTCGGGTTCACCGTCGGAGCCTTGCTCGCCGTGGTGATCGGGTTGCTCACCGGCCGGGTCGCCCTGCTGCGGATACTTCTGCAGCCGCTGATCCAGGTGCTCCGGCCCATCCCCGCGCTGGCCTGGGTGCCGATCAGCATCCTCTGGTTCGGCGTCGGAGAGGCGCCCAAGGTCTTCATCATCGCCCTGGGCGTCTTCTTCCCCGTCTGGCTCAGCACCCACCTCGGCGTGGGCTCCACGCCCGCGATCTACCTGGAGGTGGCGCGGACCCTCGGCGTCCCACGCTGGGCGACGCTGATCCGGGTGACGCTGCCGGCGGCGCTGCCGCACATCATCAGTGGTCTGCGGGTGGCCTTCGCGCTGGCCTTCATCCTGCTGGTGGCCGCCGAGCTCACCGGGACCTCGGTCGGTCTCGGCGCGATCATCTCGCAGGCGAGCCTGGTCTACCGCCCCGATCGAATGTTCGTGGGGATGCTCTGCCTGGGGATCCTCG
>CAZTHV010000123.1:0-1379 GCA_964613165.1 uncultured Marmoricola sp. | reverse complement strand
CGGTCGTGTACGGCGACCGTCGGCAACCGGTCCATGCGCTCCACGCGGTATCGATCGACCTGGCTCGGGGCTCGGTGCTCTGCCTTCTGGGCCCGTCCGGATGCGGGAAGTCGACGTTGCTGCGCTGCATCGCCGGTCTGATCACCCCGGCCGGTGGGTCGATCAGCGTGCGTGACAACCCGGTCCGCGGCACCGGTCCCGATCGGGGCATGGTCTTCCAGGAGGCGGGCCTCTTCCCATGGCTCTCGGTCGAGCGCAACATCGAGTTCGGGCTGCGCTACCTCGAGCCGAGTGCGCGCAAGCGCAAGGCGAAGGTCAAGGAGCTGATCGAGGTCGTGCAGCTGCAGGGCTTCGAGGGGGCGCGCCCCGCCGCGCTCTCCGGCGGCATGAAGCAGCGAGTCGCGATCGCTCGCGCGCTCGCCGCGGACCCGGCTCTGCTGCTGCTCGACGAGCCCTTCGGCGCCCTCGACGCCCAGACCAGGCTGCGGATGCAGTACTTCCTCCGCGGGCTGATCGAGCGCGAGGGACGCACGGCCGTCTTCGTCACGCACGACATCGACGAGGCGATCCTGATGGGCGACCAGATCGCCGTCATGAGTGCCCGGCCGGGCCGGATCACCGAGGACATGCCCTCGCCGTTCCCGAAGCCGCGTACCACCGATATCTACGAGGACCCGCGCTACGGCGCTTTGAAGTCGCACATCTTGAAGCTGCTCAAGCCGACTGAGGAGGCACAGTGACAATTGGGGGGACATTCGGGGACTCGGCGTCCGGTTCGCGTTCGGAGATGGTCGACACCCAGATGGCCGAGGCGATCGAGGCCGCTCGCAAGAGTCGATCCGAGGGCGGGATCCCGATCGGAGCGGCCCTGGTGCTCGACGGGAGGGTGATCGCGACCGGCTACAACCAGCGGGTGCAGCTGGGCAGCGCGATCCGGCATGGAGAGATGGACGCCTTCGAGAACGCCGGCCGGCTCACCGCGTCGGCGTACACCCGGATGACGATGGTCACCACGCTGGCGCCGTGCGACATGTGCACGGGTGCGATCCTGCTCTACCGGATTCCGCATGTCGTGGTCGGCGAGGACCGGACGTTCAAGGGCTCGCTGGACCTGCTGCGCGAGCGTGGCGTCGCGGTCACCGTCCTCGACGACCCTGCCTGCATCGCGATGATGAGCGAGTTCATCGCCGCGGAGCCGGCGCTGTGGAGCGAGGACATCGGCGTCTGAGGCGCCCGCGCCTGCCGACCCGGCGCAGCCGAGGGCTCACGTCATCGCCCCTCGTACGGACCGAAGGCCCGGACCCCATCGCGGGTCCGGGCCTTGCCGATGTCCTGAGACGTTGATGCTTGTAGGGCCCGCTCCGGTCTGACTCTTCCTG
>CAZTHV010000122.1:6581-9363 GCA_964613165.1 uncultured Marmoricola sp. | reverse complement strand
GGTTGGGGGCGGAGGTCGAGGAGCCGGTCGCCCACGCGCTGCCCGCCCCCGACTCCCCCGAGGCGCTGGCCGCCGAGATCCAGGTCGACCCGCTGGGCCTGGAGCTCTCCGCCGACATCATCGACCTGGTCGACCCCGCCTCCGGCGGCGACCTGCTGGAGCGGGTCAAGGCGCTGCGCCGCAAGGTGGCCGGCGACATCGGCATCGTGGTGCCCCCGGTGCGCACCCGCGACAACCTCGACCTTCCACTGCGCACGTACGCGATCAAGCTGTTCGGCGTCGAGGTGGCCCGCGGCGAGGCTCCTCCGGGCACGGTGCTGGCGATCGGCGACTTCCTGGGCTCCCTGCCCGGCGAGCCGACTCGCGAGCCGGTGTTCGGCCTGGAGGCGAAGTGGATCCCGATGGAGCTGCGCAGCCAGGCTGAGCTCAGCGGCGCGACCGTCGTCGACCGGGCCTCGGTCATCACCACCCACCTGGCCGAGGTGGTCACCACGCACGCGGCCCGGTTGCTCGGCCGCGAGGACGTCCGACTGCTCGCCGACGTGGTCAAGCGCACCCACCCGGTGGTGATCGAGGAGCTGACCCCCGCCCAGCTCACCCTCGGGGAGGTGCAGCGCGTCCTGCAGTGCCTGCTCGACGAGAACGTCTCGGTGCGCGACCTGGTCCGGATCTTCGAGGCACTCTCGCTGCGCGCACAGGTCAGCAAGGACACCGACGTCCTGGTCGAGGCGGCGCGGGCCTCGCTCGGGCCGGCGATCGTGGCGCCGTACGTCAGCGACGGCGCGGTCCACGTGATCAGCCTGGAGCCGCAGCTGGAGCAACAGCTGCTGGAGGCCGTCCGCCCGACCGACCAGGGCCTGATCCTCGCTGTCGATCCGGACCTCGGCCAGAGCATGCTCGGCCAGATGGCCACGCTGCTCACCGCGGCGGAGAACGGCAACGTACGGCCGGTCCTGGTCTGCTCACCGCAGATCCGCGCCGCGCTGCGCCGGATGGTCCGCCCGACCATGCATCAGCTGCCGGTGCTCTCCTACACCGAGCTGATCGGCGCCGCCCAGGTTCGCTCCGTCGGCGTGGTCAGCGCCGAACGGATGATGGTGGCCGGCTGATGAGTCCCCTGTCCACGACCGTGCTCGGCGGCGCCGCGCTGCTCGCCTCGCCAGCGCTCTATCAGAGCCTGGTCGGCGGCACGCTGCCGCTGGACGTCGCGCTGACGAGATTCCTGGTAGCGCTCGTCGTCTGCTGGCTGGCGCTCACCCTGCTCACCGAGTTCGTGTTCCCCCAGCCCGACTCCGTCAGGGAGAGCGAGCCCACGGCCGATCCCGGGGAGATCGCGATCGCGCCGGCCGAGGACCTGGACGTCCCCGGCCCTCTCCTCGACGTCCAGCCCACCGATGTGGTCGCCCCCGAGCACGCGCTCGAGGGCCCCGCAGGCTGAGGCGAGGTCGTCCCGGGTTGTGCGCGGTGGCTGGCTGTCACTCGGACAGCCAGCCACCGCCTTCGCCTCAGCCCGTGGCGGTGTTGAGCCGCCCGAGCATGGCGGCGAGGGCGGCGATCTCCTCCGTTGCCCAGTCCGAGAGCGCCGACTCCAGCGCCTCCTGACGGGTGCCGCTGACGACCTCCAGCCGCTCCCGGCCGAGGTCGGAGACGGTGAGCACCGAGGCACGTCCGTCGTCGGGATCCGGCGAGCGCTCGATCAGGCCGCGCTCGACCAGGTGGTGCACCAGCCGGCTGGTGGTCCCCTTGTCCGTGGCGAGGGGACCGCACAGGTCGGACGCGCGGCGCGAGCCGTGCTCGGCGATGTGGCGGAGCATCAGGTACGCCGTGGGGTTCAGCTCCGGATCGACCTCGGCCGCGCGCTGCGCGATCCGGTGCCGGCCGCGCCGCATCAGCAGTCCGACCTCGCGTTCCAGGTCACGCATCGACTCACCCCGCGACACTGCGCTCTGCCGCCGCGCGGCCACCTGGGGGGTCACCGAGTCTCCACCGGCTCCGCCGGCGGGGCAACCGCCTCGTCGACAGTGGTCCGCAACGGCACCTCCCGGATGAAGACGATCGCGACCAGGGCGAGCACGGCGAACGGGACCGCTGCCGCGAAGACGTCGGCCGTGGCCAGACCGAAGGCGTTCTCGAAGACCGCGCGTACCGGCGCGGGCAGCGCGGAGAGGTCCGGGATCTGGTGGCTCTGATGCCCGCTCACCGCGATGTGCAGCCGGGCCATCCCCTCGTTGACCTTGTCGACCACCTGAGCACTGAGCAGCGCGCCGAGCGCCGAGACGCCGATCGAGCCGCCCAGCGAACGGAAGAAGGCGACCACCGCGCTGGCGGCGCCGAGGTCCGCGGTCGCGGTGTTGTTCTGCACCGCCACCACCAGGTTCTGCATGGTGGCGCCGAGGCCGACGCCGAGAATGGCCATGAACACGCCGACCTGCGCGAGCCCGGTGTGCGCGTCGATGGTGCTCAACAGCGAGAGCCCGGCGATGACCAGCACCATGCCGCCGACCAGGTAGCGCTTCCAGCGACCGGTGGCCGTGATCACCCGGCCGGTGACGATGCTGGAGACCAGCAGGCCGCCGACCATCGAGATCGACATCAGGCCGGCCCGGGTGGGCGACATGCCGCGGGCGATCTGGAAGTACTGCGACAGGTAGACGGTGCTGCCGAACATCGCCACGCCGATGAAGATGCTGGCCAGCGTCGCCAGCGCGGTGGTGCGGTCGCGGAAGAGCCGGATCGGGATGATCGGCTCCGCGGCCACCTTGGCCTCGACGTACGTCGCCAC
>CAZTHV010000122.1:4890-6571 GCA_964613165.1 uncultured Marmoricola sp. | reverse complement strand
AGGATCTAACCCCAATGAAATACCTCACTTATCGCGTCGGTGGCATGGTCGCGCCAGAACCACCATTGCAGGCCGGCTGATTCGATCGAACCCTTCAACCCTTCGCCGGCAAGGCGCCAGACCGCGTCGGCGCCGGCTTTGCGCTGGGCGGTGAAATTGGTCTTGTTCGAAAACCGCGCACTGCCGGCCAGGGAGAGCCAGATCAGCAGGGTCGAGACGCCGGAGACGATCAGGCCGGCGCCGATGAAGTCGATGGAGACCTCGCGCCGGACCACGGGGAGGTGCAGGGTCTTCTGCAGCACCACGAACGCGATCACCGCGATCGGGATGCCCACGTAGAAGCAGGAGCGCCAGCCCAGGCCGGGAGCGTCCACCAGCAGGCCCCCGATGAGCGGGCCACTGACCGTGGCGACCGCGAAGACGGCACCGAGGTAGCCGGCGTACCGGCCACGCTCGCGCGGGGACACCATCGTGGCGATGACCACCTGCACCAGGGCGGTGAGGCCACCGACGCCGAGGCCCTGGACGGCGCGGGCGCCGATCAGCATGCTCATCGAGGTCGACAGCGCCGCGACCAGCGACCCGATGACGTAGATCACCAGCGCCGACTGCACCAGCAGCTTCTTGTCGTAGAGGTCGGCGAGCTTGCCCCAGATCGGCGTCGAGGCGGTCATGGTGAGCAGGGTCGCCACCACCACCCAGGTGTAGCCGGACTGGCTGCCGTGCAGGTCGGTGACGATGCGCGGCAGTGCGTTGGAGACGACGGTGCTGGAGAGCATCGCGACGAACATCGCCAGCAGCAGGCCGCTGAGGGCTTCGAGGATCTCCCGGTGCGACATCGGCTCCTGAGAGCCGGCAGCGGGAGACGCGGAGGTCTGGGTCACCGTTGCATTTTGCAACTAGTTAGTTGTGAATTGCAACTTCTTGTGAGCCAGATCATCAGCGGACGCAGCGGCCCGCAGGCGTGATCCCTCATCAGGAGGAGCCGCTCCGGAGGACGTGGTCCGGATCGCCTGCGGGCCGGGTGTCTGCGTGGTATTCGCCAGCAGCCCCAGCCCGATCCGGCTGAGCGGGCATGCCGGCCGGCGCTGCTAGCGCGCAGCCACCTCACGCGTCCGATAGGACATCATCCTCTGGACCACCTCCTTCCCGTGTGCCCGTCACGGTACGCCGGGCGGATGGGCCGGACAACGGATTTACCGCCCCTCAGCCGGCCTCGGCCACGACAGCGGCGTCGAACTGCGAGCGGTAGAGCCGGGCATAGGCGCCCTCCGCCGCGAGCAGCTCGTCGTGGGTGCCCTGCTCGACGATCGAGCCCTGCTCCATCACCAGGATCAGGTCGGCGTCGCGGATCGTGGAGAGCCGGTGGGCGATGACGAACGACGTACGGTCCGAGCGGAGCGCCGCCATCGCGTGCTGCAGCAGCAGCTCGGTGCGGGTGTCCACGGCTGAGGTGGCCTCGTCGAGGATCAGCAGCGCGGGGTCGGAGAGGAAGGCCCGCGCGATGGTCACCAGCTGGCGCTCACCGGCGGAGAGGTTCGACCCGTCCTCGTCGATGACCGTGTCGTAGCCGTCGGGCAGCGAGTGCACGAACCGGTCCACGAAGGTCGCCCGCGCCGCGGCGAGGATCTGCTCCTCGGTCGCGTCCGGGCTGCCGTAGGCGATGTTGTCGCGGATCGTG
>CAZTHV010000122.1:0-4880 GCA_964613165.1 uncultured Marmoricola sp. | reverse complement strand
GGCGCGCGGCATCGCGGCGATGTCGACGCCGTCCAGAGTGATCCGGCCGGCGTCGAGCTCGTAGAAGCGCATCACCAGGTTGACCAGCGTCGTCTTGCCGGCGCCGGTCGGACCGACGATGGCGACGGTGTGCCCGGGCTGGGCGACCAGGGAGAGATCGGTGATCAGCGGCGTCTGCGGGTCGTAGGAGAAGCGGACGTGCTCGAAGCGCACCTCACCGTGACGCTGGTCGGCAGGCGCCGGGGCGGTGTCGCCCTCCAGGCTCTGCTCCTCGGCGTCGAGCAGCTCGAAGACCCGCTCGGCGGAGGCGACGCCGGACTGCAGCAGGTTGGCCATCGAGGCCACCTGGGCCAGCGGCTGGGTGAACTGCCGGGTGTACTGGATGAACGCCTGGACCTCGCCCAGCGAGAGCGCGCCGCTGGAGACCCGCAGGCCGCCGATCACCGCGACGATCACGTAGTTGAGGTTCCCGATGAACATCATGATCGGCATGATCAGGCCGCTGACGAACTGCGCCGAGAACGAGGCCGCGAAGAGCTCGTCGTTCTCCTCGGCGAAGACTCGCTCCGCCTCGCGCTGCCGGCCGAACACCTTGACCAGGGCATGACCGGAGAAGGTCTCCTCGACGTGCGCGTTCAGCCGCCCGGTATGCCGCCACTGCTGGACGAACATCCCCTGCGACCGCTTCATCACCGCACCGGCCAGGAACATCGACACCGGCACGGAGATCACCGCCACGAGGGCGAGCAGCGGCGAGATCCAGACCATCATCCCGAGCACCGCGAAGACCGTCAGGAGCGAGGTGAGCAGCTGACTCATCGTCTGCTGCAGCGACTGGCTGATGTTGTCGATGTCGTTGGTGACCCGACTGAGCAGCTCACCGCGCGGCTGCCGGTCGAAGTAGCCGAGCGGCAGCCGATGGATCTTGTCCTCGACGTCGGCGCGCATCCGCAGGATGGTGCCCTGCACGACGTCGTTGAGCAGGTAGCCGGCCAGCCAGGACAGCGCCGAGCCGAGCACGTAGATCGCCAGCACGATCAGCAGCACCTGACCCACGGCGTCGAAGTCGACGCTCTGGCCGGGGCGCACGTCCATCGAGGAGACCATGTCGGCCACCCGGTCATCCCCACGCTGGCGCAGTGCCTCGACCGCCTGCTCCTTGCTCAGCCCGGCGGGCAGCCTGCCCCCGATGAGACCGGTGAAGACCAGGTCGGTGGCGTGACCGAGGATGCGCGGCCCGACCGCACTGAGCACCACGCTGACCACGGTCAGCGCCAGCACCGCGAGCACCTTGACCCGCTCCGGCCGCATCCGCGCGACCAGCCGCCGGGCGGACGGCCCGAAGGCGCTGGCCTTCTGCCCGACCATGCCGCCACCGAAGGGACCACGACCCGGCCCGTGGCCGGCCTGGACCCGCTCGGTCTCCTTGAGCTTCTCCGCCATCAGGCTGCCTCCTCCGCGCTGAGCTGGGAGGCGACGATCTCCTGGTACGTCGGGCAGCCGGCCAGCAGCTCGGCATGGGTGCCCTCGCCGACGATCTCGCCGTCGTCGAGCACCAGGATCACGTCGGCGTCGCGGATCGTGGAGACCCGCTGGGCCACCACGATCACCGTCGAGTCCCTGGTCACCGGTCTCAGCGCCGCCCGCAGCCGCGCGTCGGTGGTCAGGTCGAGGGCGGAGAAGGAGTCGTCGAAGAGGTAGACCTCCGGCCTCCGGATCAGCGCCCGCGCGATCGCCAGCCGTTGGCGCTGGCCTCCCGACAGGTTGCCGCCACCTTGCGAGATCGTCGCCTCCAGCCCCTCGGGCATCGCCTCGACGAAGTCACGTGCCTGGGCGATCTCCAGCGCCGTCCACATCTCCTCCTCGGTGGCGTCCTCCTTGCCGTAGCGCAGGTTGCCGGCGACGGTGCCGGTGAAGAGGAACGCCCGCTGCGGGATCAGGCCGAGTCGCGACCAGAGCACCTCCGGCTCGATCCGGCGTACGTCGACGCCACCGACCTCGACGCTGCCGCCGGTCGCGTCGAAGAGCCGCGGCACCAGGTTCACCAGCGTGGACTTGCCGGCGCCGGTCGACCCGATGATGGCGACCGTCTGCCCGGGGTGGGCCTCGAAGGAGATCCGCCGCACCACCGGGGCGTCCGCGCCCGGGTAGGCGAACTCGACGTCGGTGAAGCGGACCGTGCCGCGCTCGGGCACCTCGGTCACCGGGTCGGCCGGCGGGACCACCGAGGACTCGGTGTCGAGCACCTCCACGATCCGGTCGGCGCAGACCGAGGAGCGCGGGATCATCATCAGCATGAAGGTGCCCATCATCACCGACATGACGATCTGCATCAGGTAGGAGATGTACGCCGTGAGGGCGCCCACCTCCATCTGGCCGGTCTCCACGCGGTGACCGCCGAACCAGAGCACCCCGACCGTCGAGACGTTGGCGACCAGCATCACCGTCGGGAACATCCCGGCCAGCCAGCGGCCCGCCCGGATGGAGACCTCGGTCAGCTCGTCGTTGGCGTGCGCGAACCGCTCGGTCTCGTGGCGCTCGCGGACGAAGGCCCGGACCACCCGGACGCCGGTGATCTGCTCGCGCAGCAGCCGGTTCACCTCGTCGATGCGCTCCTGCATCAGCCGGAAGCTGGGCACCATCTGGACCACGATCAGACCGATGGAGACCGCCAGCACCGGCACCACCACGGCCAGCAGCCAGGACAGGCCGGCATCCTCGCGGATCGCCATGACCAGCGCGCCGACCATCATGATCGGCGCGGAGACCATCAGCGTGCCGGACATCAGGACCAGCATCTGCACCTGCTGGACGTCGTTGGTCTCCCGGGTGATCAGCGACGGCGCACCGAAGTGCTGCAGCTCCTTGGCCGAGAACCGGCCCACCCGGTGGAAGATCGCGGCCCGGACGTCGCGGCCGAAGCTCATCGAGGTGCGCGCCGAGAACCACACCGCCCCGATCGAGCAGAGCACCTGGGCCATCGACACCGCCAGCATCAGCGCGCCGTGCCGGACGATGTAGCCGGTGTCGCCGGTGACCACGCCGTTGTCGATGATGTCGGCGTTGAGGCTGGGCAGATAGAGCATCCCGACCGTGCCGACCAGCTGCAGCGCGACGATGCCGGCGATGAGGGGACGGTACGGCGCGACGTACTCACGGATCAGGCGCAGCAGCATCAGCGGTCTCCCTTCGTGACGCCCCCGAGGCAGGCGTCGGCGATCTGTTCGGCGGTCAGCCTCGACTCCTCGGCCGTGCCCGGGTGCCAGGCGCCGAAGACGAGGCTGCGCAGCACCAATGCGGCGTGATCGGGCGCGACCCGCAGCTCGTCGCGGTGCGGCGCGAAGACGTGGGCGGCCAGCGCCTCGAGCAGGGCGCGGTTGGCGTCGAGGATGAACGACGGCGGCCCCGGGGGCTGGTCGCCCGGGAGGTCGTGCCCCTCCTTGAGGACGGTATGGCGCAGGGCGACCAGCACGAGCATGCCCTGCTGCATCCGCGACTGCAGCTGCCCCACGACCAGCTCGACCTTGGCTGGCAGCTCCGGCACCTGGGCCAGCGCCGCGGCCATCGCCGCGGCGCCGCCGGCGGGATTGATCGTCTCCGCCGCGGTCGCCATCAGCAGCGACCGCTTGTCGGGGAAGACCCGGAAGATGGTGCCCTCGGCGACCCCGGCCGCCTCGGCGATCTGCCGGGTGGTCACCGCCGGCCCGTGCGCGGCCAGCAGCGGCACGACGGCGTCGACGATCGCCTTGCGGCGGTCCTCCGGCGCCATCGGCCTCGCCCGTCCCCGCTTCGCAGCCACGACCGAGAAGACTAACTGAGTGAGTACTCACTCACAAGTGGTTTTCGACGTCCTCTCCGTCTCTGTGGATAGCTGTTTTGCGGAGGCCCGGCGTCGGTGCCAGCCTCTCCTCCGTTCGGCCCAATACTCTCGACCGGAGGAAGAAGTTGAGGCACCATGGCGATCATGACCACCGCCGAGCCCACCACGGAACACGCCGCCGGGCCTCCCAGTTGGCTGCCCTGGGGGCGGCCACTGACGGCGGCCGACCTGGACGAGGCGCCCGATGACGGGCACCGCTACGAGCTCATCGACGGGGTTCTCATCGTGAGCCCGGCTCCCGTGCACCGCCACCAGCGGATCTCCACGGAGCTGATCGTGTTGCTCTACCACGCCTGTCCCGACGATCTGGAACTCCTGCACGCGCCGTTCGACGTCGTGCTGGCCGTCGACACGAAGCTGCAGCCCGACCTGCTGATCGCCCGGAAGGCAGATCTCACCGAGCGCAACCTGCCGACAGCGCCCCTGCTGGCGATCGAGATCCTCTCCCCCAGCACCCGACGCTTCGACCTGCGACTCAAGCACGGTCGCCTCGAGGAGGCCGGCTGCCCGTCGTACTGGGTCGTCGACCCGGGCGAGGGCACCGAGCCGCCTCGGCTGATCGCCTGGGAGCTGCGGGACGGCCGGTACGCCGAGGTGGCCGACGTCAGCGGCCACGAGACCTGGACCGCCACCGCCCCGTTCCCGGTGTCGATCACCCCCGGCGCGCTGCTGCGCTGAGCCGGGTCGGCCGGCTCATGGCGCGAGCCGCTCGACCACCCACTCCTCGCCGCCCCCTCCGTCGACACTCCGCCGGTAGCGCAGGCGGTCGTGCATCCTTCCCGACCGGCCCTGCCAGAACTCCATGACCTCGGGCACGACCAGGTAGCCGCCCCAGTGCTCCGGAGCCGGGATCTCCGCGCCGTCGAATCGCTCCACCGCTGCGGCGTACAGCTCGTTCAGCTCCTCACGGGAGGCGACCACCGAGGACTGCGGCGAGGCCCAGGCGCCGAGCTGGCTCTCGCGCGGCCGGCCGGCGAAGTACGCCTCGGTCTCCTCGCGG
>CAZTHV010000121.1:1532-9388 GCA_964613165.1 uncultured Marmoricola sp. | reverse complement strand
GCCAGATAGCGCGAGCAGGACTCCAGCCCGGCCTTGGCCACGCCCATCCAGTCGTACGCCGGCCAGGCGACCGACGCGTCGAAGGTCAGCCCCACGATGGAGCCCCCGTGGCTCATCAGCGGCAGGCACGCCTGGCTCAACGAGGCCAGCGAGTACGCCGAGACCTGCACCGCCTGCGCGACGTCCGGCCACGGACCGCCGAGGAACTTCCCGCCGAGCAGCGTCTCGGGGTTGCCGTAGGCGATGGAGTGGACCACGCCGTCGAGCCCGTCCACGTGCTCCCCGATCAGCTCCGGCAGCCGCGCCAGGTGCTCCTCGTCGGTCACGTCGAGCTCCAGCACGGGCGGCTCGACGGGCAGCCGCCCGGCGATGCGTCGGGTGATGCCCAGGGCGCGGCCGAAGTTGGAGATCAGCACCGTGGCGCCCTGCTCCTGAGCCACCTTGGCCACCGCGAACCCGATCGAGGAGTCCATGGTGACTCCCGCCACCAGGATCCGCTTGCCGTCCAGGATTCCCATGTCGTCCTCTCCCGGCACCAGTTCCGGTACCAGCCCCAGTATCGGTCTCAGTGCCCCATGCCCAGGCCACCGTCGACCGGGATCACGGCACCGGTGATGTACGCCGCCTGGTCCGAGGCGAGCCAGGTCACCGCGCCGGCGACCTCGGTGGTGCTGCCCAGGCGGCCCAGTGGGATCTGTGCCTGGTAGGCCTGCTGCTGCTCCTCGGGCAGTACGGCGGTCATGTCGGTCTCGATGAAGCCGGGAGCCACCACGTTGGCGGTGATCGAGCGACTGCCCAGCTCGCGGGCCAGCGAGCGGGCCATGCCGATCAGGCCGGACTTCGACGCCGCGTAGTTGACCTGGCCGGGCGAGCCGAGCAGGCCGACCACACTGGAGATGAGCACGATCCGGCCGCGCTTGAGCCGCAGCATGCCCTTGGCGGCACGGCGTACGACCCGGTAGGCGCCGGTGAGGTTGGTGTCGATGACCGCGTCCCAGTCGTCGTCGCTCATCCGCAGCAGCAGCGTGTCGCGGGTGATCCCCGCGTTGGCGACCAGGACCTCGACCGGGCCCTGCCGCTCCTCCACCGCGGTGAAGGCGGCGTCGACCGAGGCGGGGTCGGTGATCTCGCAGGGGACCGCGAACGCGCCCTCGGGGGCATCGCCGTTGCGGCTGGTCACGGCCACCTGGTCGCCCAGGGCCACGAACGCCTCGGCGATCGATCGCCCGATCCCGCGGTTGCCGCCGGTGACGAGGACTGATCTGCTCACCGGTCAGACGCTAGGGATTACCGTCGGGTACTCGAAATCGGCAGGAGGGGCGTTCTCAGTCGTCCTCGAGCCGGAAGCCGATCTTGAGACCGACCTGGAAGTGCTCCACCGAGCCGTCCTTGACCTGGCCGCGGACCTCGGTGACCTCGAACCAGTCGATGTGCCGCAACGTCTTGGACGCACGCTCGAGCCCGTTGCGGATGGCCTGGTCCATGCCCTCCGGGGAGGTGCCGACGATCTCGGTGACGCGGTAGGTGCGGTTCGACATGCCGCCCAGCATGCCACCAGCCGTCCTGGCACGGCGACGTGGCCACCCTGGGAGAGCCCAGCACCCCCGATGGACCCAGCCCGCGACGTAGACTGCGAGACATGGGCATCCGAGGGTCGCGACGCGACGCCGAGCCGGTGGCGAGGATCACCTCCGCGCCGGAGAGCCCGGCCAGCGAGCTCGACCACCGCGAGCGCCGCTACGTCATCTCGATGACGATCCGCACGCTGTGCTTCGTGGGCGCGGTCCTCAGCGTGGGCATCCCGTGGCTGTGCGGTCTGCTGCTGCTGGGCTCGCTGGTGCTCCCCTACGTGGCCGTGGTGATGGCCAACAGCGCCAGCCCTCGACCGACCGGCGGGCCGATCGAGGGCCCCGGAGACCAGCACCGGCAGCATCGGGAGCTCGGCGGTGACTGAGGCGGAGGAGCCGGCCCAGCAGCCGGCCACCGAGCCAGCCCGGTGTTCCGCCAGAGGCTGCACCACGGTCGCCGCGTGGGAGCTGCGCTGGAACAACCCCAAGCTGCATACGCCCGAGAGGCGCAAGACCTGGCTGGCCTGCGAGGAGCACCGCACCACCCTGGGCGACTTCCTCGGCGCCCGCGGCTTCCTCCGCGAGACCGAGCCACACCTCGGCTGAGCCGGACGGAGGCGGTCTCAGCCGCCGATCGCCGACATCGGGCGGGTCGGCTGGAGGAACGCCGGGTCGTCGATGCCGTGTCCGGCGCGCTTGCCGGCCATGGCCTTGATCCACAGCTCCGCCAGCTCGCCGTCGCCGGCGCCTGCGCGCATCGGAGTGCGCAGATCGGACTCCTTGCGCGCGAACAGGCAGTTGCGCACCTGGCCGTCGGCGGTGAGCCGGACCCGGTCGCAGCTGCCGCAGAAGGGGCGGGTGACCGAGGCGATCACGCCGACGGTGGCCGGCCCGCCGTTCACCACGAACTCCTCGGCTGGGGCGCTCCCCCGGCCGTCGACGGGCTCCAGGAGGTACGCCGTGCGCAGCGTGCCCAGGATCTCCTCGGCGGTGACCATCTCCTCGCGGCTCCACCCGTGCTGCGGGTCGAGCGGCATCTGCTCGATGAAGCGCAGCCGGTAGCCGCGGCCCAGGCACCAGTCCAGCAGCTCGACGGCCTGGTCGTCGTTGACGCCGCGCATCAGGACCGCATTGACCTTCACCGGCGCGAGACCGGCCGCCTCCGCGGCCGCCGGCGCCGCCAGCACGTCGCCGAGACGGTCGCGCAGGGTGATCCGGGCGAAGGTCTCCGGCCGGATCGAGTCCAGGCTGACGTTGACCCGGTCGAGCCCGGCCGCCGCGAGCGTCGCCGCGGACTTGTCCAGGCCCAGCCCGTTGGTGGTCAACGACACCTCGGGAGCCGGGTCGAGACTCTTCACCTGATCGACGATCCCGGCAAGCCCGCGCCGCAGCAGCGGCTCGCCGCCGGTGAACCGCACCTCGCGGATCCCGAGCTGCTCGGCCCCGATCCGCACCAGCCGGACCACCTCGTCGTCGGTCAGCACCTCCGGCGACGGCAGCCAGTCCAGCCCCTCGGCCGGCATGCAGTAGGTGCACCTCAGGTTGCAGCGGTCGGTCAGTGACACCCGCAGATCAGTGGCCACCCGGCCGTACCGATCCCGCAGAGCCTCCATGGCCGCCAGTCTAGGCCGTTCCGGCCAAGGGGCCCTCAGGGCCGGCCCCGGGCTGGCCCCTGGGCGGCCATGGGCCGGCCGATAGCCTCGCGGCGTGAGGTTCCTGTTCAGCCGTCGGTGGGTGCTCTTCGCCGTCGCCGTGGCGGCGCTGGCTTGGGGCGCCAGCCTGCTCGGCCAATGGCAGTTCCACCGTCTGGACGATCGCCGGGCCGAGAACGCAGTCGTGCGGCACAACCTGGAGAGGCCGCCCGTCCCGGTGGCCGACGTCCTCGCCGTCGGCCGGCCCGCGGCGGCCCGCGACGAGTGGCGCAAGGTGACCGTTCACGGCAGCTGGGACGACCAGCACACGATCGTGGTCAAGTACCGCACCCGCAACGGCACCGCGGGCGTCGATGTCGTCACGCCGCTGGTCACCGAGTCGGGAGCCGGCGTCCTGGTGGACCGCGGCTGGATGGCCACCCAGAACTCCGGCGGCGAGCGGCCGGACACCCCGCCGGCGAGCGACGGCCCAGTCACCGTGACCGGCTACGTCCGCGTCGACGCCACCGGCCGCTCGACCACGGTCACCGACGGCCAGGCCCGGGCGATCTCCAGCGCCGCGGTCGGCCGGGATCTGTCCTACGACCTCTACGGCGGCTTCCTCGAGCTCCAGGCGGAGAGCCCGCCGCCGGACCCCGCTGCGACGGCTCTGACGCCCGGCGACCTGCCCGACGACACCAGCGAGGGCCCGCACTTCTTCTACGGCCTGCAGTGGTGGTTCTTCGGCATCCTCGCCGTGGGCGGCTTCGGCTACCTGGTGTACGACGAGTGGCGCCGGGCGCGCCGCGAGACCGGCGAGTCGCCAGAGGGCTCAGAGGGCTCAGAGGCTCTGCAGCATGCCGCCGTCGACGGGGAGCATCGCACCGTTCACGAATGAGCTGGCCGGGCTGAGCAGGAACGCCGCCGCGGCGCCGAACTCGGCGGGTTCGCCGTAGCGGCCCAGCGGGATCGTCGCGATCGCCCGGCTCCGTGCTGCGGCGGCGTCACCGGTCGCCGCGTCCAGCTCCGCCACCCGCTCGGTGGCGATCCGGCCGGGCATGAGGCCGTTGACCCTGATCCCGCGCTCGCCCAGCTCACCGGCGAGCGTCTTGGCCACCATCGCGAGGCCGGGTCGCAGGCCATTGGACACGGCCAGGCCCGCGATGGGGGCGCGCACCGAGCTGGACAGCACGAAGGCGATCGAGCCGCCCGGGCCCATCGCCGCCGCTGCGGCGCGGGCCAGGCGCACGGCGCCCAGGAAGACCGACTCGAACGCCGTCGTCCACGCCTCGTCCGGCGTGCCGAGCACCGAGCCGCCCGGCGGGCCACCCACGGAGACGAGCACGCCGTCCAGCCGGCCCCAAGCGCTGGTCGCCGCCTCGACGAGCCGCCCGGCAGTGGCCGGATCGGCGTTGTCCGCGACCACCCCGACGGCCCGCCCGCCCCCCGCCTTCTCGTCCAGCGCGGCGACCGCCTCGTCGACGCTCGCCCGGTGCCGGCCGGAGACCACCACCCGGGCGCCACCGGCGACCAGCACCTCGGCGGTGGCCCGGCCCAGACCACGGGAGGCCCCGGTGAGCAGGTAGACACGGTCGGCGACGTCGAAGTCCATGCCCCCAGGCTAGGCTCGGGCGAGACCGCCCGGTCGGGTCGGGGCTGGCGTCAGGCACATTCAGATGTGACAATCCATACGAATCGGTGGCAAAGGTAACCACTCGTGCCCCACAATGTCCGAATGGACGCACGTCTGGTGGAGCTGCACAAGAACATCGATCTCGCCGTACTCGGCCGCAGGCTACGGCTCGCCCGCGAGACGGCCGGGCTCACCCAGACCCAGCTGGCCGACGGCGACGCGTCCACGGCGTACATCTCCCGCATCGAGTCCGGCCAGCGCCGTCCCGACCTGCACCTGCTCGAGCGCCTCGCGGAGCGGGTCGGCACCACGCCGGAGGAGCTGCTCGACGGCGTCACCCGCGACCGCCGGGCCGAGCTCCGGCTCGAGCTGGACTATGCCGAGCTCTCGCTGGCCTCCGGAGACGCCGCCGGGGCTCTCGACAAGGCCACCGCGATCCTGGAGGGGCTGCCGGACTCCGATCAGTCCGACTTGAGCCGATCTGCGAAGTATGTCCGTGCATTCGCCCTGGAGGCGACCGGCGACCTCGACGCGGCCATCATGGCCCTGGAGGACCTGCTCGCCGAGCCCACGCCCGACGTCCGCTGGATGCGCGGCCTCATCGGCCTCTCCCGCTGCTACCGCGAGTCCGGCGACCTCGGGATGGCCATCGACGTCGGCGATCGCGCCGCCGAGACGATCGAGCGGTTCGGCCTCAGCGGCACCACCGAGGCGATGCAGCTGACCCTCACGGTGGCCGCCGCCTACTTCGAGCGCGGTGACACCAGCCACGCGATCCGGCTGTGCAAGCGCACGATCGTCCGCGCCGAGTCGCTGGACTCGCCCACCGCGCGTGGGTCCGCCTACTGGAACGCCAGCGTGATGGCATCGCGCCAGGGGTCGCTCAGCGACGCCTTGGCGCTCGCCCGGCGCGCGCTGGACATCTTCGAGCAGGACTCCAGCATGCGGAACCTCGCCCTGCTGCGCACCGAGCTGGCCAGCATGCAGCTCCGTCACGACCCGCTGGACGCAGCCGAGGCGAAGCGCAACCTCGAGTGCGCGGCGAGGGAGATGGACTGGTCGAACTCGACGCCGATGGACAAGGCCGACAACCAGCTCGTCATGGCTCGCGCCTGCCTCCACCTCGGCGACATCGACGCCGCGATCGAGCAGGTCGAGGCGAGCCTGGGGATCGCACTGGACCACTCGCCGCTGGGCGCGGCTGAAGCCCTGGTCCTCCGCGGCGAGATCGCCATGGAGCGCGCCGACGTGACCGCGGCCGCGGCCGCGTACAAGCAGGCCATCGTGACCCTCAGCGGAGCCGGCGCCGACCGTCGGGTCGCCGAGCTCTGGTTCGAGCTCGGCGGTCTTCTCCAAGAGGTCGGCGAAGACGCCGCCGCACTGGACGCCTACCGGCGCGCGGCAGCCACCACGGGGCTGGCTCCGCGCGTCTCCGTACGCGCCACCCGCTCGCGAGCATCCGTCCTGACGCCCGCGAGTCTGCTAGTCGACCAGCGGTAGCTGGCTCAGCAGCACCAGCGGGTCGCGGTCGGGGCCGGCGCGTCATCGCCGGCAGTCGATGTAGCCGCTGTCCCCACCACGACGCTCGTCGCCATTGCCAGGGCCACCAGAACGACCTTCACTGCGCGCATCTTCTTCTCCGTTGTGTGTCGAGTTGTCGCGTTTCGCGACGGGATTTGCCAATTGTAGGTAAGATCAAGGCAAGTTTGATCTACTAGACGTGTCAACCGCTAGTCCCTGATCACGGGGAAGTAACGTTGCGGCCGATTTTCGGGGGTGCCAAACGTGACCAGCCTGAGAGAGTTTCTCCTCGCTCGGATCTTCGACGACGAAGTCCGGGCCCAGCAGGAGGTCAGTCGACTGACGGCTCTTCCGCCGTCGTCAAAGCCCACTGTTGAGGGCGATCAGGCGATGAGCAACCCCTGGCGCACCCTCTCCGGCTGCGTCTCCAAGCGGCTGATCATCGCCGCCCACCGCGACGTCGGCCCGGGCGTCGATCGGCTGGCCGGACCGGACCAGACCAGTCGGCCCCACGCCTGTGCAACATGCGGCCGATACGACGAGTACGCGATCGACTGGCCCTGCTACACCCTCCGCGCGCTCGCGCTGGACTGGGTGGACCACCCCGACTACCGGCTGGAGTGGCGCCCCGAGCGGCTCAAGGCGGCAAGGATGGCGTCGCTGTGATCCCCGTCCTCGTCTCCGGTCCCCGGGCGACCCCGCCCGCGCCCCCGGCTCAGCGGTCCTCGCGCTTCCCGGGCACGGAGTCGGCCGAGTTCGACGCCAACGCCGCCTGACAGCGGCGGCTCGGGCCGATTCAGCCGGATCCGGCCCGATTCAGGTCGGCTCAGGCCGAGGCGGGCGCCAGGAACTGCGTCGCGTAGAGGTCGGCGTACAAGCCGCCCTCGGCCAGCAGCTCGTCGTGCGTGCCGCGCTGGACGATCCGGCCCTCGTCGACCACCAGGATCTGGTCCGCATTCCGGACCGTGGAGAGCCGGTGCGCGATGACCAGTGCGGTCCGCCCACCGAGGGCCTCGTCCAGGGCGCGCTGCACCGCCTGCTCGGACTCGGAGTCCAGGTGGGCCGTCGCCTCGTCCAGGACCACGATCGGCGGCGCCTTCAGCAGCAGCCGAGCGATCGCCAGCCGCTGGCGCTCCCCGCCGGAGAGCCGGTAGCCGCGGTCGCCGACCACCGTGTCGAGGCCGTCGGGGAGCTGGCGGACCAGCCTGGCGATCTGGGCCGACTCCAGGGCCGCCCAGATCTCGGCGTCGGTGACCGTCGGGCGGGCGTAGCGCAGGTTCTCCCGGATCGTGTCGTGGAACATGTGCGCATCCTGGGTGACGTAGCCGACCACGTCCTCCAGTGACTGCAGGGTCAGATCGCGTACGTCGTGCAGGTGGTCGGCGTCGCCGATCCGGACCGTGCCGGAGGTGACGTCGTAGAGCCGGGCCACCAGGTGGGTGATCGTGGTCTTGCCGGCTCCCGAGGGGCCGACCAGGGCGATCATCTGCCCCGGCTCGGCGG
>CAZTHV010000121.1:0-1522 GCA_964613165.1 uncultured Marmoricola sp. | reverse complement strand
GCCGAGCCGGGGCAGATGATCGCCCTGGTCGGCGGTGAATCCGATGCCGGTGAGCACCTGCTCGGGGTCGCGGCGCTCCTGGCGGGCCACCTTCTCCAGGCTGGCCAGCGAGACCTCGTCGGCGCGCGGGTAGGTGAAGTCGACCTCGTCGAAGACCAGCCGGTTGGCCGTGGGCGCCAGGTCGACGGCGTCCGCGCGCTCCGGCACGGTCGAGGGCAGGTCCAGCACCTCGAAGACCCGGTCGAAGCTGACCAGAGCGGTCATCACGTCGACACGCACGTTGGAGAGCCCCTGCAAGGGACCGAGCAGCCGCAGCAGCAGGGTGGCCAGCGCGGTCAGCGTGCCGATGGTGAGCGCCCCGCTGAGCACCAGATGACCGCCGATCCCCCACACCATCGCCGTGGCGAGCGCCGGGACGAGCATCATCGTGGCGGCGAAGACCCGGGTGACCAGGGCGATCCGCACGCCGAGGTCACGGACGGCGCCGGCCCTGGTGGCGTACCTCACATCCTCTTCCTCGCGCCGACCGAAGAGCTTGAGCAGCAGCGCGCCGCCGACGTTGAACCGCTCGGTCATCAGGTTGCCCAGGTCGGCGTTGGCGTCCATCTGCCGGCGGGTCAGCCCGCTGAGCCGGGCCCCGACCCAGCGGGAGGCGAGCAGCAGCAGCGGGAAGAGCGCCAGGCAGGCCAGGGTGACCTGCCAGCTCAGCAGGAACATCGAGATGCCCACCACGACCACGGAGATGCTGTTGGCGACCGTGCTCGACAGCGTCGAGGTGAAGGCCCGCTGGGCGCCGATCACGTCGTTGTTGAGCCGGGAGACCAGGGCTCCGGTCTGGGTGCGGGTGAAGAATGCCAGGGAGAGCCGTTGCACGTGGCCGAACACCCGGGTGCGCAGCGCGAGGATCAGGTTCTCCCCGATCCGCGAGGAGAGGTAGCCGCTGATCACGCCCAGGAGCGCGTCCACGACCGCGACCACGGCCATCGTGATGGCCAGCCAGGTCACCAGAAGGCCGTCGCCCCCGACGATGCCGTCGTCGAGCAGGTGCTTGATCAGCAGTGGGTTGACGACGACGAGGGCGGCGTCGATCACCACGACGACCAGAAAGACGCCGATCAGCGCCTTCTGCGGCCGGGCGAACCCGAGCACGCGGCGCACGGTACGGCGGGTGAGCCGCTGGTCGACGACCGAGCGGTCGGAGCGCACCGATCTCATCGCGGCGCCGTAGGGATGGAGACTGCTCATCGGCAACCCCCCTTCTGCTCACGGGCGCTCATCGACGAGACCCACTCAAGAAACCACGCCGATGCAACACCGGAGGGCGGGTCGCTTGTTCCCGGTCCTCTCAGGCCAGCTCGACCAGCTCGGCGTAGTCGGCCGACCAGAGGTCCTCGACGCCGTCGGGCAGGATCAGCACCCGGTCCGGCTCCAATGCGTGCACGGCGCCCTCGTCGTGGGTGACCAGCACGATCGCTCCGGCGTACGACCTGATCGCGGCCAGCACCTCCTCGCGGGAGGCCGG
>CAZTHV010000120.1:0-9401 GCA_964613165.1 uncultured Marmoricola sp. | reverse complement strand
GTCCGAGCTGACCGGCACCGACCAGTCGGACCTGGACCCGCACCGGCCCTTCGTCGACGAGGTCGTCCTCGCCTGTCCGGTCGACGGCTGCGGCCAGGAGGCCCGCCGGGTGCCGGAGGTGATCGACGCCTGGTTCGACTCCGGCTCGATGCCGTTCGCCCAGTGGGGCTACCCGCACGCGCCCGGCTCGGTGGAGCGCTTCGAGGAGGCCTACCCTGCCGACTTCATCTGCGAGGCGATCGACCAGACCCGCGGCTGGTTCTACACGCTGATGGCGGTCGGCACGCTGGTCTTCGACCGCTCGTCGTACCGCAACGTGCTCTGCCTGGGCCACATCCTGGCCGAGGACGGGCGCAAGATGAGCAAGCACCTGGGCAACATCCTGGAGCCGATCCCGCTGATGGAGGAGCACGGCGCCGACGCGGTGCGCTGGTTCATGGCCTGCTCCGGCTCACCATGGTCGGCACGCCGGGTCGGTCACGCGACGATCCAGGAGACCGTGCGCAAGGTCCTGCTGACCTACTGGAACTCGGTCGCCTTCCAGGTCCTCTACGCCCGCGCCGCGGGCTGGGCGCCCGGCGGCTCGGAGGGCACGGTCCCCCCGATCGCCGAGCGGCCGGTGCTCGACCGCTGGCTGCATGCCGAGACCGCGCGTCTGGTCGAGGAGGTCACCGCGGCCTACGAGCGGTTCGACACCCAGCGCATCGGCGTCATGCTCGGCCAGTTCGTCGACAACCTGTCCAACTGGTATGTCCGGCGCTCCCGCCGGCGCTTCTGGGACGGCGACCCCGCAGCCCTGCGCACGCTGCACGACACCCTGGTGACTCTGACCCAGCTGCTCGCTCCACTCGTGCCCTTCATCACCGAGCGGGTCTGGCAGGACCTGGTGGTCCCGGTCGACCCGGATGCTCCGGACTCGGTGCATCTGTCCTCCTGGCCACGGGCGCGTCCCGAGGACGTGGATGCCGACCTGAGCGCCGCGGTCGCGGTCGCGCGCCGGCTGGTCGAGCTGGGCCGCGCCTCGCGGGCCGAGGCCAAGGTGCGCACCCGGCAGCCACTGCGGCGCGCGCTCGTCGGCAGCGCGGCGTACGACGCCCTGGGCGAGGAGCTGCGCGCGGAGGTGGCCGACGAGCTCAACGTCGCCGCCATCGAGCCGCTCGGGTCCGCCGGCGCCGACCTGGTCGACCACAGCGCCAAGGGCAACTTTCGCGCGCTCGGCAAGCGGTTCGCGCAGCGCACACCCGTCGTCGCGGCCGCGATCGCCGAGGCCGACGCGGCCGCGCTGGCCGAGTCGCTGCGGAGCGCCGGCCGGGCGGTCGTCGTGGTCGACGGCGAGGACGTCGAGGTGCTGCCCGACGAGGTGCTCGTCGCCGAGCGGCCACGTGAGGGCTGGTCGGTGATCAACGAGCAGGGCGAGACGGTGGCCCTGGACCTGGAGCTCACTCCGGAGCTGGTGCGCGCCGGCCTCGCCCGGGAGATGATCCGGATGATCCAGGAGGCGCGCAAGAACAGCGGCTTCGAGGTCTCCGACCGGATCACCCTCACGTGGCACGCCGCCGGCGAGGCGGCCACGGCCTTCGCCGAGCACCGCGAGCTGATTGCCGGCGAGGTGCTGGCCACCTCGGTGGTCGAGGCCGGGCCGGAGAACGGCACAGAACCGGGCACCGACGGCACCGTCGTGCGCGATGACGAGCTGGGCTTCCGGTTCAGCGTGGCGCGAGTCTGATTCGTCCCCGGACATGCGACCGGGCCACGGTCCCGTAGGACTGTGGCCCGGCTGGATGACTCTGGGTCGCGCTGGGTGGAGACGTGACGGGGCTCAGCCCTCGCCGTCCTCACCGAGGATGGAGCGCAGCCGCTTGGGTGCGTGCTCGCTGGGAGCCGAGGAGGCGAGGTCGCCGCTCTGGCTGGCGCTCTCCAGCGACTCCAGCTGCTGGGTGAAGTAGTTCTTCAGCCGGCTGCGGTACTCGCGCTCGAAGACCCGCAGACCCTCGATCTCGCTGTTGAGCTGGTCGCGCTCCTTCTCCAGGTTGCCGAAGATCTCCTTGCGCTTGGCGGCGGCCTCGGAGTCGAGCATCGCCGCGCGCGTGCGCGCGTCGGACTCCAGGCGGTCGGTCTTGATCTTGGTCTCGGCTTCCAGCCGCTCGGCCTTGGTGCGCGCGGCGCCGATGACCTTGTCCGCCTCGTCCTTGGCGTCGTTGACCAGCTCGTCGGCGTTGCGGGTGGCCAGCTCGAGGAGCTTCGCGGCCGCACTGGAGGCGTCGGCGATGGTCGAGACCTTGATCTGCTGGACCTCGCGGGGCGGGGGGCTCGGTGCCGACTCGGGCGTGGGAGTTGGCGCGGGAGCCGTCACGGCGGGTGCCGGGGAGGCACTCCCGCCGCGCTGGGCGGCGCTGAGCTTCGCACGGAGGTCGTCGTTCTCCCGGTTGAGACGCTCCAGCTCGGCCTCGACCTCGTCGAGGAACTGGTCGACCTCGCCCATGTCATAGCCCTCGCGGAGCCGAACGGGCGTAAAGCGCTTGTTGCTCACGTCCTCAGGCGTCAGCGGCATGACCACTCCCAATTCATCTAGTCATTCATCCAGTCCGTAACGGTGCGGGTTGAACAATAGCCGCTCCATGCCCTCTCGGGGCATTCGGCCGTCCCGCCGAGGGATCGCTGGCCCACTTCAGGCCAGGAAGACGATCCGGTTGACGTACAGCAGCAGGTAGCAGATCAGCAGCACGGCGAGGAAGCTGAAGTCCAGCGCGATGCCACCGATGCGGAGCGGCTTGAAGACCTTGCGGAAGGCCACGATCGGCGGATCGGTGATCGAGAACACCGCCTCCAGAACGACCAGGACGATGCCGCGCGGGGTCCACGAGCGGGCGAAGACCTGGATCCAGTCCACCACGAAGCGGACCAGCAGCAGACCGATGAAGACCCACAGGACCAGTTCGATGACCTGGCCGACCGGATGCAACGCCGCCCTCAGCTCTGGTTGAAGAAGTCGCCCTCGGCGATGCGCTGCTTGTCCTCAGCGGCCACGTCGACGTGCGGCGGCGAGAGCAGGAACACCTTGCTGGTGACCCGCTCGATGGTGCCCCGGACCGCGAAGACGAGACCGGCTGCGAAGTCGACCAGGCGCTTGGCGTCGGCGTCGTCCATCTCGGAGAGGTTCATGATCACCGGGATGCCGTCGCGGAAGTTCTCGCCGACCACCCGGGCGTCGTTGTAGGTGCGCGGGTGCAGCGTGGTGATCCGGGCCAGCGGCGCGACCGCGCGGACCGGTCCGGGAGCCGACGCGGACTCGGCGGGACCCTGAGACCTGGCCCCGCGGCGGCGCTCGGCGATGCTCGCGACCCGGGCCTCGGAGTCGCCACGACGCGGTGTCCGACTCTGGGTCCGGTCCTGCCCCCTGTCGTGACCCCGCTCCTGAGCGCGCGGGGTCGCCGTGGTCAGCTCGTCGTAGGAGCCGTCGAGCTCGGCGTACTCGCCCTCGGCGTCCTCGAGCAGTCCGAGGTAGACGCCCATCTTCCGCATCGCGCCGCTCATGAGTCCTCTTCCTGTGCGCCTGACCGGCCGTGTCCTAGCCGGTCTCCGGTCTTTTCGGACACTACTTGATCACCGGCCTCGGACCGAGGATCGCGGAGCCGACACGCACGTGTGTCGCACCGTGCGCGATCGCCTCCTCCAGGTCCTGACTCATGCCGGCCGAGATCCAGGTGGCACCGGGATGGGCGGCACGCACTCCGGTGGCCACCTCGGCCAGCCGCTCGAACGCCGGCCCGGGCGGTCTGCCCAAGGGCGCCACCGCCATCACCCCGCGCAGTCGCAACGACGGGTGCTCGGCGATCCGCCCGGCCAGGCCGAGGACCTCAGCTACCGGCGCACCACCACGACCGGCCGCCCCGGAGCCGGGCCCCGGCTCGTCCAGGCTGACCTGCACCAAGCAGTCCAGTGGCTCCCCGGCGCCGCGCTCGTGCGCGCCCCGGTCCAGACCCGGCACCAGCTTGACCCGGTCGACCGACTCCACGACGCCGGCATAGCGCGCCACCGCAGCGGCCTTGTTGCTCTGCAGCGAGCCGATGAAGTGCCAGGTGAGCCCCAGGTCCGCGCAGGCGGCGGCCTTGGCCGCGGCCTCCTGGTGACGGTTCTCTCCCACGTGGCGCACGCCCAGGCCCGCGAGGAGGCGTACGTCGGACTCGGGGAAGTACTTCGTCACCACGACCAGGGTGATCTCGCCGGGGCCTCGCCCGGCTGCCGTGGCAGCGTCGGCGATCCGGCGGCGGACCCTCTCCAGACCGGCCGCCAGCTCGCCGCCCCGCTCCTCTGGGCTCGTCTCTGGGCGCATCTCTGGGCCCATCTCTGGGCTCGTGTTCATCGTCCGGTCCCCCTCAGCCTGACCAGGCCGGCCTGTCGTCCGGACCTGGCGCCGTCGCGGCGGTAGGAGTACAGCGTGGCCGACTCGCGGGTGCAGGCCGAGACCTCGACCGCCGCCACGCCCTCCCCGCGCAACTGGGCGTGGACGCCGGCGCCCAGGTCGAGCGCGGGAGTGCCCCAGCTCGTCGTGGCCCGGGTCTCCGGCACTGCCGCCGCGACCTCGTCCTGGAGCCCGGCGGGCACCTCGTAGCAGGCGCCGCACACATGCGGGCCGATCCAGCCGGTGATCGCCCCGGCCCCGGCCGCACGCATCCTCGCCACCGTCGCCGGGACGACGCCCGCGAGGACCCCTGGCCGGCCGGCATGGACGACCCCCACCACGCCCGCGTCGGGATCGGCCAGCAGCACCGGGACGCAATCGGCCACCCGGACCATCAAGGTGACGTCGGCGGCGCCGGCCCCGCCGGCGACCAGGCCGTCACAGGTGGGACGAGGACCGCCTGCCCTCGCGGTGGCGACCTCGGCGCCATGGACCTGACGCATGTCGGCCAGCGGCGTGCCGGGGGCGAAGTCCTCGATCACCAGCCGGTGGTTCCGGCGACGATCCGCGGCGACCGCGTCCGGGTCGTCATCGTCGGCAGGAGTCAGGTCGAGCTCGTCGAACGGCGCACGGCTGGCCCCGCCGAGCCTGTCGGTGAACGCCAGGTCGACGGGGCCGATCGAGTCGCGCCAGAAGTACAAGTCGGCTGCTTCAGGCACTGCTATTTCAAGAACTCGGGGATGTCCAGGTCATCGTCGATCACCGGGGCCGTCCGCGCCTGACTGGCCCCGGAGCCGGTACCGGTCCCGGAGCTGACGCCGGCGCCGACCGGCTCCTTGCGGGGCGCGGGAGCGGACGGCCCGCCCGGCGCACCGTGGGCCGCGGTCGCCCGGCGCTCGTCGGCCACCGCGCGGGCCGCGGCGCGGGTCTCCTCCTGAGCCTGGGTGATCGCCGGCCGTCGCACCACCGACTCGTCGCGGCGCTTGGGCCGGCCGCCCTCGAAGCCGGCAGCGATCACAGTGACCCGCACCTCGTCGCCGAGGGCATCGTCGATGGTCGCGCCGAAGATGATGTTGGCGTCGTCGTGCACCGCCTCCTGCACCATCGCCGCGGCCTCGTTGATCTCGAACAGGCCGAGATCCGAGCCGCCCGCGATCGAGAGCAGCACGCCCTGGGCGCCGTCGATGGACTCCTCCAGCAACGGGCTGGAGACCGCGAGCTGGGCGGCCTCGACGGCGCGGTTGTCGCCGCGTGCCGAGCCGATGCCCATCAGCGCGGAGCCGGCGTTGGACATCACCGACTTCACGTCGGCGAAGTCGAGGTTGATCAGACCCGGGGTGGTGATCAGGTCGGTGATGCCGGAGACGCCCTGGAGCAGCACCTGGTCGGCCTGCTTGAAGGCGTCGAGCATGCTCACGCTGCGGTCGGAGATCGAGAGCAGCTTGTCGTTGGGGATGACGATGAGGGTGTCGACCTCCTCGCGCAGCCGGGCGATGCCCTCCTCCGCGGAGGTGGCCCGCCGGCGGCCCTCGAAGGCGAACGGCCGGGTCACCACGCCGATGGTCAGCGCGCCCAGCGAGCGGGCGATCTTGGCCACCACGGGAGCGCCACCGGTGCCGGTGCCGCCGCCCTCGCCGGCGGTCACGAAGACCATGTCGGCGCCGCGGAGCACCTCCTCGATCTCCTCGGCGTGATCCTGGGCAGCCTCGGCGCCCACGGCCGGGTTGGCGCCGGCGCCGAGCCCGCGGGTCTTCTCACGGCCGATGTCCAGCTTGACGTCGGCGTCGCTCATCAGCAAAGCCTGGGCATCGGTGTTGATGGCGATGAACTCCACGCCCTTCAGCCCGACCTCGATCATCCGGTTGACGGCGTTGACTCCACCCCCACCGATGCCCACGACCTTGATCACGGCCAGGTAGTTCTGTGGTGCTGCCACGGCGAGTGCCTCTCGGTGTGTGCTGGTCGCCCCGCCCGGATGCGGGGGGGCCGTTGACAGATACAGCCTTCGGGGAAGCACCTCTGGTCTTCCAAGAACCCTAACCCTCCAGTGAAGGGTTATAGTTATGTCAACCTGAGGCGATGAGAAGACCGTGACACGGCGCCGCCCACGATTGTGGGAGGACGCCGCCGACACGCCGCAGAAAGGCGCCCCCTCCCGGTTTCGCCGAGGCGGCGCAAGTTCCGCTGTCGACTTCGTCGAGGCGGCACAAACTCACTGTCGGTCGGTGAAGATGCGCCGCCTCGGCGCATTCCCGAGATGAAGATGCGCCGCCTCGGCGGGGTGGGGGGAACCGGTCAGCGGGTGGTGGGCCGGCCGGGCACGGAGACGTCGATCTCCCTGGCTCCGGCGCTCGCCCTGCCCAGCAGTACGGCGAGCACCTCGGCCTTCTCGGCGGACTGCTCGGCACTCCCCCACATCACCGTGCCGGGTCCCTTGCCGGAGAGGCGGAGCCGGATCCGGTCGACGCTCTCCACGTCGACGTAGTCCACCCGGGAGCGGATGTCCGAGCGCAGCACCGCGACTACCCGGGCTGCCTCGGCCAGCGCCTCCGCGCTGATCCCGGGGCTGGTGCGGATCAGCGGGAGGTCGGCCGGCTGGGTCGAGTAGCGGCCGAAGAGCACACCCTCGTCGTCGACCGCCTGCAGGCCGTCGCCGCGGTTGACCACCGCGAGTGGCTCCCGCTCGGTGACCTCGATCCGCACCGTGTGCGGCCACGACCGGGAGACCTCGACGGCGCGCACGGCCGCGATGTTCTCCACCCGCGCCCGGATGGCGGCCAGGTCGACCCGGGCGAGCGGCCGGCCCTCCGGGACTCCGGCGACCTTCTCCACCCGCACCTGCGTCAGCGTCTGCAGGCCCTCGACGCGAACCGTGCGCACGGTCAGCGCCGAGGAGCCGAGGACCAGCCACAGGGCGGTGCCGAGGAGCGTGAGCACCAGGGCGGTGTACACGAACGGGCGGATCCGCCGCCACCGGTGGCGCCATCGCCGCCGGCCGAAGTCCCGCCCACCCGGCGGCTTCGGCGGCTTCGGCGACGGACGGCCGGCACCCGCCAGGGCAACGGTCTCCTCCTGATCCTGCTCAGTCGTCGACATCGCCGCGCTCCCCCCGGACGGCGGGGTCGGCAGCGGGGTCGGCGGCGGAGTCATCGGCCGAGTCACCGCCAGGGTCGGCGTCCACGTCGCCGGCGCGCGTCTCCAGCAGGGCCAGCACCGCCGGCCCGAGCAGGGTCACGTCGCCGGCGCCGAGGGTCAGCACCACGTCGCCCGGACGCGCCCGCTCGACCAGGTGTCCGGCAGTGTCGGCCCACCGCGGCTCGAAGACCACCCGCCCGGACGGCAGCGGTACGGCGTCGGCGACCAGCGCGCCACTCACCCCCGGCTCCGGGGCCTCCCGGGCGACGTACACGTCCATCACCACGACCTCGTCGGCCGCGCCCAGCTCCCGGCCCATCTCCACGCCGAAGACCTTGGTCCGCGACACCAGGTGGGGCTGGAAGGCCACCAGCACCCGACTGCCCGAGCCGGCGCCCCCGGCGAGCGACCGGGCCGCCTCCAGGTCACCGGCGATCTCGCGCGGGTGGTGGGCGTAGCTGTCGTAGACGCGGATCCCGGCGATCTCGCCCTTGAGCTCCATCCGGCGCCGGGTGCCGGTGTAGCTGCCCAGCCCGTGGGCCAGCTCGGTGAAGCCGAAGCCGAGCCGCAGGCCGCAGGCCAGCGCCGCGAGCGCGTCCAGCACGTAGTGCCGCCCAGGCAGCTGCAGCGTGACCTCGCCCAGGCGCCGGCCCCCGTCGACGACCGTGAAGACCGAGGTCGAACCGGCCAGCAGCACCCCCTCGGCCCGCACCTCCGCGTCGGCCGACTCGCCCACGGTGATCACCCGCAGACCGCGCTCCGCGGCCACCTCGCCCAGGTGACGCCCACCGGGGTCGTCGACGCAGACCACCAGGAAGCCGTCGGGATCGATCCGGTCCAGGAACGTGACGAAGGCTGCCCGGTAGGCCTCCTCGGTGCCGTAGTTGTCGAGGTGGTCGGCCTCGACGTTGGTGACCAGCGCGGCGTAGGGCGAGTAGACCAGGAAGGCGCCGTCGCTCTCGTCGGCCTCGGCGACGAAGAGCTCACCAGTGCCGTCGTGGGCATTGGAGCCGGTCTCGTTGAGCTCGCCGCCGATCGCGAACGACGGGTCGGCACCACAGTGCTGCAGCGCGACCGTGAGCATCGAGGTGGTCGTGGTCTTGCCGTGCGTGCCCGACACCGCCACGACCCGCCGACCCCGCATCACCGCTTCCAGCGCGGCCGAGCGCGGCAGCAGCCGCAGCCCCAGCCGGCGCGCCTCGACCACCTCGGCGTTGTCCTCGCGCACCGCCGTCGAGGCCACCACGGTGTCGACGCCGTGCACGTGCTCGGCCGCGTGGCCGACGTCGCACCGGGCGCCGAGTATCCGCAGCGCCTCCAGCGTGGTGGAGTCCTTGGCGTCGCTGCCGGAGACCTCGATGCCGCGGGCCAGCATGATCCGGGCGATGCCGGAGAGCCCGGCGCCGCCGATGCCGATGAAGTGGACCCGGCCGAGCCGGTCGGCTGCCAGCAGCTCGTCGGGGACGGGCACCCTCATCGGCCGGCGCTCCCGCTCGACCTGGGGAGGGCGGCCCGCTCGACGAGATCGGCCAGGCGCTCGTCGGCGTCGGCCGGGAGGACGCCACGGGCGGCACCCGACATCTCCGCCAGCCGGTCGGCGTCGGTGAGCAGCTCCGGCAGCATCCGGCCGGCCCACTCCGGGGTGAACGCCCCGTCGGCGACCAGCAGCGCGCCGCCGGCCTCGACGACCGGCCGCGCGTTGACCGCCTGCTCGCCGTTGCCGTGCGGCAGCGGGACGAAGACCGCGGGCAGTCCGACGGCAGCCACCTCGGTGACCGTGTTGGCCCCGGAGCGGCAGACCACCGCGTCGGCGGCGGCGTAGGCGAGGTCCATCCGGTCGACGTACCGCTCCACGACGTACGCC
>CAZTHV010000119.1:0-9435 GCA_964613165.1 uncultured Marmoricola sp. | reverse complement strand
CCGCTCCTCGACGACCAGTTCGGCTCGACCTGGGCGCGACTGGTTCTGCCCGGCGCCGGCCAGGATCGCGGCCTGCTCGCCACCCCGGCGGTCAACGACGAGGTGCTCATCGCCTTCGTCGACGGCGACATGCGCCGGCCGGTGGCTCTGGGCGGCCTGTACGGACCCAAGCAGAATCCGAGAGCCACCGACATCGTCGACGCCCGCGCGGGCGCCACCCACCTCAGCTCCCATACCGGCCATGTGGTCGAGCTGTCCGACGGCCAGGGGCCGTCCGAGCAGCACGTCGCGCTGCGCCTGGGCAACGGCGATCAGTTCATCCGCCTGGGCAAGGACAAGGTCCAGATCGACGTGCCCGCCAACGTGCCGCTGCGCCTGGGCAACAACCAGGCCTACATCGAGATCAACGGCGGCAAGATCACCATCAGCGGCCAGGACGTCGTGATCGAGGCCAAGAACTCGGCGAAGATCGACGCGTTGACGGTGGGTGTCACCGGCAAGACGACCACGACCGTCGAGGGCAAGAGCTCCTTGACGCTCAAGGCAGCAGGCACTGCCGGCCTGGAGGCCAGCGGACCCCTGTCGCTCAAGGGCGCGGTGGTGAGGATCAACTGATGTCGCTACCCACCCACGACTCCTCGGCCGCCGACTTCGTCGGGAGCGGCTTCGCCTGGCCCCTCGGGGTCGACCACACCGGCGCCATCCGGTTGACCCAGGGCACGGCCGGCCTCGACGACGCCATCCGGGTCATCCTGCTCACCGCACCTGGCGAGCGGCTGATGCGGCCCGAGTTCGGCTGCCGCATCTGGGACCTGCTCTTCGAGCCGGTGACGCCGAACCTGCTGGGCCTCATCGCCGAGTCGGTCCGGGACGCATTGGCCCAGTGGGAGCCACGCATCCTGGTCGAGAACGTCGATCCGGTGCCGGCGCACGACCCGAGCCTGGTCAACATCACCATCCGCTACCGGGTGAAGGCGACCAACGACCGCCGCAACCTGGTGTACCCGTTCTACGTCATTCCCCGGGAGTCCGACTGATGCCGCTCGAGCCGCCACACCTGGACGATCGCCGCTTCCAGGACCTCGTCGACGAGATGAAGCGGATGATCCCGCGGTTCACCCCGGAGTGGACCAACCACAACGTCGGCGACCCCGGGGTCGCGCTCATCGAGCTGTTCGCCTGGACCGCCGAGATGGTGCTGTACCGGGTCAACCAGGTACCGGACCGGCTGTACACCCACTTCTTGAACCTGGTCGGCGTCGAGCCGTTCCCGCCCAGTGCGGCACGCACCGATCTGACGTTCTGGTTCTCCGCGCCGGCCGCGGGGCAGATCACTGTGCCGGCCGACACCGAGGTCTCGACCGTGCCGGTCGCCGACGACGAGCCGGTGACGTTCTCGACCGTGCATTCCGTGACGGTCGAGCCACCCCAGTTGGTCGCCGCGCGCACCGGAATCGCCGGAAGCGCGCTGACGCTCGACACCTGGGAATCCCTGACCGTCCCGGGACAGAGCGCCCTCTGCTTCGGCTCACTCCCGGTCACCGCCGGCGACGCCCTCTATCTGGGGCTGGCGCGCAGTGCCGCCGGACACGTCCTGCGACTCGACATCGCCGCACGCGCCGAGGGTGTGGGAATCGATCCGCTCGCACCCCCGGTGGCGTGGGAGGCATGGTCGGGCACCGCTTGGGTGCCGGTGAGCGTGGAATCGGACACCACCGGCGGGCTGAACAAGACCGGTGCGGTCGTCGTACTCATGCCCGACCAGCACGAGCCGATCATGCTCGACGGCACCCATGCGCACTGGCTCCGGGTGCGGTTGATACCGCAGACCACCGGCCGGCCCACCTACCAGACATCGCCCCGGATCGACGAGCTCCAGGTGTCGACGGTCGGCGTGACGGTCCAGGCCGAGCACACCCGCCGGGTGTCCACGGAGTCGGTAGGCCGCTCCACCGGTGTGCCGGCGCAGAGCTTCACCGTGGCCCATACCCCGGTCGCCGCACGCCGCAGTGGCGAGGAGGTGGTCGTGGTGACCGACGGTGTCGCCCACGCCTGGCAGGAGGTGGCCGACTTCGCCGCCTCCGGTCCCTCCGACCGGCATGTGGTGTGGGACTCGGCAACCGGCGAGATCAGATTCGGGCCGATGATCCGGCAACCCGACGGAAGCCGGCGGCAGTGCGGAGCGGTGCCACCCGATGGCGCCCACATCCAGGTCAGCGGATACCGCTCCGGCGGCGGAGCCCGCGGCAACGTCGGCGCTCGCACCCTGGTGACGCTGCGCTCGGCAGTCCCGTACATCGCCTCGGTCACCAACCTGGGCCCGGCCTCCGGGGGCGTGGACGCCGAGACCTCAGCCGAGGCGAAGGTGCGCGGACCACTGACGCTGCGCTCGAGCAATCGCTCGGTCACCGCCGGCGACTACGAGCAGATCGCCCGGCGGACCTCGGTGGAGGTGGCGAGGGCGCACTGTCTGCCCGCCGACGAGTCCGGCGTCGGCCGAGTCCGCGTCCTGGTGGTGCCCGATGTGCGGACCCGGCTGGAAGCGCAGACCCTGGACGACTTCGCGCTCAACCGCGACCTGTGGGAGCAGGTGTCGCGCGCGCTGGAGGAGACCCGCCCGGTCGGGGTCGCCGTCGAGGTGGGCGCCCCCTTCTATCAGGGCGTGAGCATCGCCGCGCTGGTACGCGCCCTGCCCGGTCGCCCGGTGCCAGTCGTGCGCCAGCGCGTCGAAGAGGCCCTCACCCGCTACGTCCACCCGCTGATCGGCGGACAGGACGGCACCGGCTGGCCGTTCGAGACACAGCTGACCCAGACCGCGCTGGTGCAGGCCGTCGAGCTGGTCGACGGCGTCCTCGCCGTCGACGAGCTCCAGATCTTCGAATACGACCTGCGGACCGGCCGGCGCATCGGCGACGGCCACGACAGTCTGCCACTGGCACCGAACTCACTGTTCCTGCCCGCCGCGCATCGGGTGGTGGTGCGGTGAGCAAGCTGGTTGCGCCGACCGTCACCGGCAGCCGCCCGTCGGACTGGCTGCTGCGGCAGCTGCCCGTGGGGCTGCTCGGTGAGGACTTCTTCGTTCGGTTCGTCTCGTTGTTCCAGGCCGAGGCGGAGACGCTGCTCGCCCACGCGGACAACCTGCCCCATCTCGTCGATCCGCAGGTGACCCCGCTGGTCATGGTGCGCCACATGGCAGCCTGGATCGGACTGCCGGAGCTCGACGCGTCCGAGGACATCGAGCGGCAGCGAGAGCAGCTGCTGCTCGGCGCTCAGGCGCTGCGCTGGCGTGGTACCCGCCGTGGCCTGGTCGCGATGATCAAGGCACTGACCGGGGAGAGCGCCACCGTCCGCGACGGCGGCGGCGTCTTCATGACCGGCGAGCTGCCCCAGGACCCGGCATGGGTGGAGATCGACGTGGACGGCACCGGGTCGCTCGACGCCGCTGCCTTCATGACCCTGGTCCGCGACGAGATCCCCGCCCACGTGCGCTGCACGGTGCGAGTCGGCGGCGAGCAGATCCATCCCCCGAGGACAGGAACGACATGACGGTGGACGACGGACTCGACCCGGGACTCGACCTGGTGACGCTGAGCTGCCCCGAATGCGGCACTCGGGTCTCCACCCGCACGGGCCAGCGGCTGGCCAGTGACTTCTGTCCGACCTGCGACTTCCCGATGTTCTGGGCACGGCGCAGCGAGGCCGTGGTCCTCGCCCCTGACGGGGACTCCAGTCGTCGCTCGCCCGGCGTACAGGGAACCCGGCAAGGTGCCCGAGTCGCCTGCCCGGCGTGCGAGGAGCCGAACCTGCCCGAAGCGCTGGTGTGTCTGCGCTGCGGAGCGTCCATGATCGTGCCGGTCGTCCCACCGCCGGTCATACCGCCTCCCGAGCCGACCGTGGTCGTCGTCGAAGAGGTCCGCTGCGACCATCCACCGCTGTGGCAGGTGGTCCTGTGGACCGGCCTCGCCACCATGGCCCTGACGGCCCTGGTCATCTTCCTCGTCTGGTGGGTGCTCTCGTGACCCATCCATCCCCTTGCTCCCGTCCCACAGCAGATGCCCGCGACGCGGGCGTAGCCAAGGAGTCAACATGTCGAAGCGAGTTCTGACTCACGCCACTCCCGAGCAGCGGACCGAGGAATCGCCGCCGCTGCGCCGGACGGCCGCGCCGATGGTCGTCGGAGCCGCGGACGACTTCGCCGAACGAGACGCCGACCGGGTCGCCCACGAGGTGCTGGACCGACTGGCCGGCCCTGACGAACTGCCGGAGCACGTCCACGACGGGTGCCACGGTGAGCCTGTACGCCGGGCGGCGAGTGGTGGCGCCCCCGCGGGCGCCGAGGTCGGCTTCGACGGTGGCGAGCTGTCCGAGCACCTCAGCAGCCGCATCGAGGCCGCGCGCGGCAAGGGCCAGACTCTCCCCGATCCGGTACGCCGCCGGATGGAGGCCGGCTTTGGACGATCGCTGGCCAAGGTGCGCCTGCACACCGGCAGCGAGGCGGCCGGGCTCGCCCGGTCGGTGTCGGCGCGGGCCTTCACCACCGGCCAGGACATCTTCTTCGGCGACGGCGAGTACTCCCCCGAGACTCCGGCCGGCGAACGCGTGCTGGCCCACGAGATCGCGCACACCCAGCAGCAGTCCGCCGGCGCCCGGCGACTGCAGCGGCTGTGGAACTTCAGCGCTCCGCGGCTGCCCATCGAGAACGCCCGGCGGATCGGGGTCGTCTCCTCGGGACAGAGCGTGTACTTCCTGCACGACGCCGACGACGACACCCTGGTGGTGAAGTCCGAGGACCGCGAGACCGGGCTGTCGAACCTGTCGGCCGATCTCCAAGAGGCGCTCGGCGGGGTGAAGGCCGCGCGCCAGCGCGACCTGCCGGCTCGAGACGCCGCCCGCCTCACGGCGATCATCAGCACGGACGGAGCGACGCAGCTCGATCAGGCCGCCTGGACCAAGCTGGGCGCCACCATGCGCAACGACCCCGGTGCCATGACCGCGATCAACGGGCCGATGGGCCGTGCCCTGGACACCCCCTTGGACGACATGACCGATCTGCAGATCGCCCAGGCCTTCCACGCCGAGAAGCTGACTCGCGGCCGGCTGGTCGCACAGCCGTTCGCCGGCAAGCACACCGGCATCCAGGCGACCGAGTCAGCCGATCCGAATGCCATGCAGCCGGAGCGGAACCGGATGCGAGCCCTGCTGATGGACTACAAGCACCTGGAGAACCTGGGGCGGCTGACAGCCGTCGACCTGTTCTTCGGCAACGCCGACCGGGTCCTCGGTGGCAACATCGGCAACTGGATCTACGACCCGTACACCGCGGCGATGACCACCATCGACCATGTCGACTCCACGGTCAGCGACAACTTCCAGAAGCCGATCTCCGACGCCGAGTTCGCCGGATACCTCGACGAGCTGAAGTCCAGCAAGCTGCGCCAGACGGCCGACACCTGTGCCAAGCGGCTGATGTTCGGCCTCGAGGACCGCGGCGGCGACAAGGGCGCCATGGCGTGGGCGAAGGCGGACGGCGGCTGGCGCCTGGAGACGATGAGCGAGGGCATCGAGCGCGGCCTGCACGCCGGACGAGCCCAGCTCATCAAGACCTTCACCTCATCACGATTCTCGATGCTCACCTCGAAGGGGCGGCAGGCACGGGCCACCAAGAAGTCGCTCAAGGCGTCGGCGGCGACGGCGGCCGCCACTGATGGCGGCGGCAACGACTACTACCAGATGCTGAAGGCCCGCGCGGCATGGCTGAAGAAGAACTGACCGCACCTGGCTGGACTCTTCTGGGCACGGCGCTCCTCGAGCGCGCGGTGGTGGTCGCCGACACCGGCGGCAGCACACCGGCCGCGGACACGGCCGTCGCCGCGGCCGAGGAGGCCTTCGCGGCGGCGCTCGAGGGCGAGGACGCCTTCGCGGCGATCGTCGCCAGCGGCGAGCTCGACGAGACGGCTGCCCGGGTGCTCGCCGTCTGCGCGACGGTCGAGCTGGATCGCCGGCTGCAGCGGCTGGTCGCCGTCCTGCACGGGGACGCCCGGAGCGCCGCGGTCGACCTGGACCTGCTGGCGGCGCTGCTCGGACCCGACGCCGTCGACGCGCTCGCCGACGACGCCGCACTGTGCCGTGGCTGCCTGCTGGAGGTCGACCCCCGTGGAGCGTTCGCCGCGGCACCCGTCCTGGTGCCGCGCAGAGTCGCCTGGGCGCTGCGGGACGATCTCTCCCTCGACCCCGGACTGCCCTTCGGCACCGAGATCGCGGTGCTCCCGCCCGATCGGCTGGGGCTGGCGTCAATGCTGCTCGTCCACGGCTCCGACCCGCTCCGCCGCCGGCAGGCCGCGCTCGAGGCCTGCGCCGGACTGGCCTTCCTGCTCACCACGCCGCCGGCCGACGAGCTGGGCTGGGAGACGCTGGTCCGGCAGGCCACCGTGGCGGGCTGCGGCATCGTCCTCGATCTGGCGGCCGGCCTCGACGCCCGCGCTCGGCGCTGGGTCGAGCGTGCCTCACACCTGTCCTTCGCCCTGTGCTCGACCCACCCACTGGAGCTGGCGGCCGTCCCCGACCGGCCCTACGCCGAGATCGCGGCCGCCGATCCGGCGGTGACCGACGCGGAGTGGGCGGCGACGTTCCCCACCAGTCCGCCCCCGGTACGCCGCCCCACTGCCGCCCAGCTGCATGTCGCCCGCCGTCTCGGCGGGTCCGGCACCGACGGCCAGCAGGTCATGCGCCGGGTCGCGACCGGCACGCTGCTCGCTCACGCCACCCGCGTCGTCCCCCAGGTGACCTGGGACGACCTGGTCCTGCCGGGCCTGCAGGAGCAGCAGCTGCGCGCGATCGTCGACCGATACCGCGAGCGCGGGACCGTCCACGAGCGCTGGGGGTTGCCGTTGTACCCGTCCCCGGGCGTGGTCACCCTGTTCTCGGGACCGTCCGGCACCGGCAAGACGACCAGCGCCGAGGTCATCGCCCACGCGCTCGGGGTCGACCTGTTCCGGGTGGATCTGTCGGCCCTGGTCAGCAAGTACATCGGGGAGACCGAGAAGAATCTGGAGCAGATCTTCTCGGCCGCGCACACCGGCAACTATCTGCTCCTCTTCGACGAGGCCGACTCGCTGTTCGGCTCCCGCTCCAAGGTCGAGGACGCCCGCGACCGCTACGCCAACCTCGAGGTCTCCTACTTGCTGCAGCGCCTGGAGACCTACGACGGCCTGGTCGTGCTCACCACCAATTTCCAGGGCAACATCGACCAGGCGTTCCTCCGGCGCATCCACGTGACGGTCTCGTTCCCCGTCCCCGGCGCCGCCGAACGACTGCGGATGTGGGAGCTCGCGCTGGCTCAAGCACCCCGAGACGGACTCGACCTGCCGTACGTGGCCGAGCAGTTCGATCTGTCCGGCGGATCGATCCGCAACGCCGCGCTCACCGCCGCGTTCGCCGCGGCCGCGGCCGACGCGCCGATCGGCATGCCCTACCTGCTGCACGCGGTCGCCACCGAGATGAGCAAGCTCGGCCGCCGAGTCGGGGAGACCGCCTTCGGGCAGTGGTCCGAGGACGTCAGCAGCCTGGCCGGCGTCTAGGGACCCGCGGCACTCACCGCCTGCGTGCTGCTGGTGGCCTCGGCGTAGTAGTCGCCCGCCGGAACGAACCGGGATCTGAAGGACCCGGCGGTCGCGCCCGGGACGACATAGGTCACCGACAGCTCTCCGCCGGCGACGGTCGATGTCGAGGCCACCGACGTCCAGTCCCCGGACACCAGCTGCTCGATCGCCAACTGGCCGTGGCCGGCGACGATGCCACCGGACGACGTCGCCTTCGCGCTCAGCGTGCGGGTGCCGTTCGCCCAGGTCAGCGTCGCCGTCACGGGTCTCGAGGTGACGCTGACGCTCACGCTCGCGCTGGTGGATGCCGCGTACCCACTGGACCCGGCGAACACGGCTCGCACCGAGATCGTGCCCGCGGCGTCGCCGGCCGGCACCGAGACACTGGCGGCACCCCCGGAGTCGGTGGTGTCGGTGCCCGCGGACGTCCAGCCATTGCCCCGATCGACCTGCACGTCGACGTCCACGCCGCCGACTCCCGTGCTCCCGGCCTTGACGGTCACCGGCACGTCGAAGCCGTCGGCGACCCGGACCGAGAAGCCGGAGGAGAGATCGACCGTCGTCGTGGTGCTCGCGCTCAAGACGATCGTCACCGCCCGCGTCACGGTGCCGACGGGAATCGAGCCACCGGTGACCTGGGCTGACAAGCCCGGAGGGGCCGTCACCGTCACGGTGCTGGCGGTCTCGGCCGAGACGTACACGACCGCCTGATCGCCGACCGGAACCGTGACCTCACGGCGATCGCCGCTCGGGCCGACAGTGGCCACGACCGTCGAAGGTGCCGACGACGGTCCCTGGGCACCGATGCGCAGCTGAGTCTCGCGGATCGACATCGCCGGCGGCGCGCCACCACTGCCGTCCACCGTGAAGGCGGCCGACTCGTAGGTGCCCAGGTGACCGGCCGGGCCGGTGACCCGGATCCGCCAATTGGTGCCGTACGGCACCTGGGTGAACGACGTGGCGAAGGTCGAGCCGCTCTGGCGCAGCACCGGCTGCGGTCCCAGGACCCTGTTGCCCTCGCTGATCGTCACCAGCGCACCGGTCAGGTCGAAGCCGTTCACCGAGTTCAGCGTGACCGGGACCGTCGCCGTGGGCACCACCAGGCTCAGGTCCAGGGTGACTCCCTGGGCCGCCCCCAGCTGGACCCCGCGACTGGCCTGCAGGCCGTCCTTGCTGGCCGTCAGGGTGTAGTCACCGGCCGGGATCTGGGTGATCGAGTAGTAGCCCTGGCTGTTCGTCTGGGCCGTGCAGGTCACACCGCTGGGACAGGGCGTCAAGGCCACGTCGGCATTGGCGGCGGGCGCCGAGGCGGCTCCGTCCTGCCGGGTGATGGTTCCCTGGATGGACCCACCGGGCTTGGACAGCGGCACGGTGATGGTCGCGGTCACACCCGCCTCCATCGTCTGCGGCATCGACAACGGCAGGAAGCCCGCGCCGTTGATGCTCAGGGTGTACGTGAGTGGCAGCGCCCCCACGAACAGGTAGATGCCCGCCGGGCAGGTGACGCCGGTGGGCGGTGGATTCGACGCGACCGGACCGCTCGGCGTGCAGACCGGCATGATCGTGTCGGCATGGGCCAGGTCGATGTACTCCAGCCGGGTGTCCAGGCCACTGATCGGGTCGCCCAACCCGTCGACCACCCGCAGGCGCAGGGTCGCCCCGGTGGGGGCCAGCTCACGGTTGACGGTGCGCTGCTCCCCGGTGCCGTTGAACACGTAGCCCTGGGTCGCGTTCGCGTCGTCCTGGTACCCCGGAGCGGAGGCCGCGACCCGCCACGACCGGGGTCAACGGCGGCTACACGGTGACCGGCACCACCGTCAGGCAGGGACTCGACGAC
>CAZTHV010000118.1:0-9449 GCA_964613165.1 uncultured Marmoricola sp. | reverse complement strand
CCCAGGTGCAGCGAGCCGGTGGGCCGGATGCTCGACCAGCCGGTAGAAGGCGAACGCGACGAGCACGACAAGCATCGACTCCACCGGGATCGCGGCCCAGAGCGGGAGACCGGCGTGGGTGGCCAGCGAGAACCGCATGATGACCGGCTCCTGGACCAGGTAGAGGCTGAACGAGAGAACGCCGAGTGCGTGGATGGACCTGCGCTCGAGCAGCCTCCGCGCCTGTGGGCAGAATGCCGCCGTGAAGACCAGGATCACCGCGCCGACGGAGTTGTAGGACATCCACATCCGGTCGAAGAGCGACCCCGGGGCGACACCGAAGGGCATGACGACCCACTGCAGGGTGAGCAGGACGCTGGCCAGCGTCGCCAGTCCGGCCCAGCCGGCTGCGGAGATCCGTTCCGCCAGAGCGCCGAGCCGGTCGGTGTCATAGGCCATCAGCACCCCGAACGCGAAGATCAGGATGTAGGTGGCGTTGGGATAGAGGGTCCCGGACAGGATCGGCCAGAGCAGGCAGGCGGCGAGCACCAGCGTGCCCTTGAGCCACGAGAGGTGCACGCGCCAGACCGCTACGGCGAGGAACATCGGCAGCGACAAGGAGAACAGCACCTCCCAGCGCAGCGACCACAAGGATCCGTTCAGACTGCCGAAGCCGGTCATCAGCGAGCTGCCGACGACGACGTCGAGTGGCCCGTCATGTCCGACGTGCTGGTTCAGCCACGGCGACAGACTGCTGTCCCCGTCGCCGGGGTGCTCGACCGCCGTCGCGAGGGCGTAGGCGAGAAGAAGGCTGACGATGCTCGGCAGGTAGAGCCGCACCAGGCGACCGCGGTAGAACCCCGGCCACGTCCCTGCCTGGCCGGGCCAGGGGCGGCGGGCGAACGGGAGCGCGAGGACGAAGCCGCTGAGTACGAAGAAGACCAGCACGGCCTGGCTGCCCGCCCACACCAGATGCAGCGGTGTGAACGTCAGCAGGTACTCCAGTGGGCCGGCGCCGCTGACCTGATCAGACCTGAACGCCCGCTCGCCGACCACGGGGTCCGCCAAGGCGATGTGGTAGAGCACCACGGTGAGCGCGGCGAGGCCCCGCAGGCCGTCGAGCGAGGAGATCCGCCGGGTCCCAGGCCGAGTCCCGGTCCCTGTGCCCGCCACGGAGGTGTCGCGCGACTCGAGGACCTCCTCGGCGGATCGCGGCAGGACCATCGGACTCGGGCGGCTCAGACGACGCTGGGCACGTCGATCGGGATGATCGGCGCGCCGCCAGGACTGGGCTGGGTCCGCCACAACGCCCACGGGCTACAGCCGCGGCGGTACAGGTCCTCCAGATAGGTGCGTTCCTTGAGGGTGTCCATCGGAGCCCAGAAGCCGTCGTACCGCACCGCGCGGGTCTTGCCATCCCTGGCGGCCTTCACGCAGCCGTCCATGACCAGGTCGTCACCCTCCTCGAGATAGTCGAAGATCCCCTGCCGGAGGGCGAAGTAGCCACCGTTGATGCGGAACGGCAGGTCGCCCGCGGGCACCAGATCCTTGACCCGTCCGTCGTCGTCGGTCTCGACGACATGGAAGGAGTCGCCCGGTTTGACGGTGATGAACTGCGCAACCGCGTCGGTCGCGCAGAACCGCTCGATCAGGTCGTTCATCGGCGCGTCGGTGAGGACGTCGCCGTAGTTGGCGAGGAAGTACTCGTCGCCCTCGAGGTAGGGACGGACGCGGCGCAGCCGTTCGCCGATCGGCGTGTCCATACCGGTGTCGATGAAGGTGATCGTCCAGTCGCTGATGTCGGTGCTGAGCATGTCGACATGCCGGCCGCCCTTGGTCAGCACGAAGTCGTTCGACGCCGTCTCCCGGTAGTCCAGGAAGTAGTCCTTGACGGCCTGGGCGCCGTGGCCGAGGCAGAGGATGAACTCCGTGTGCCCGAAGTGCGCGAAGTACCGCATGATGTGCCAGAGCACCGGACGACTGCCGATGGGCATCATCGGCTTGGGCAGCGACTGGTTGTCGGCCCGGATCCGCATGCCGAGCCCGCCGCAGAAGAGAACGACCTTCATCGTGCGTCCTTTCGCCCAGGGTCTGCCGTTCGGGCTGCCCGGCCGGTCAGCTCGTCGAAGACCGCGAGATACGCCGGCGCCTGGTGCTCCCAGGCGAGCCGGCGCTCGACCCGTTCCCGGCCGAGCTTGCCCATCAGCGTCCGCGTCTCCGGTTCGTCGAGCAGCCCGAGGAGAGCCTCGGCGAACCCCCGCGGCCCGGAGGCCGGGTCGGCGTAGACCGCCGCCTCACCGGCGGAGACCCGCGTCTCCACCAGGTCGAAGGCGACGACCGGCAGCCCGTAGGCCAGGTACTCCATCGTCTTGTTCATGGTGGACACGTCGTTGAGTGGGTTGAGTGGATCGGGGGAGAGACCGACGTCGGCGGTGGAGAGCACGTCGGCGACGTACGCGTCGGGCACCCGGCCGGGGAGCGCGACGTAGTCCTGGAGGCCGAGCCGGTCACGCTCGGCGACCAGGTCCGCATGGCAGTCGCCTCCGCCCATCAAGGTGAACGAGATGTCGGTGCGCCCCAGCGTGTGCACGATGTGGTCGGCGGCTGCGAGCACGACGTCGACGCCGTCCTGCGGTCCCATCACTCCCAGGTAGGCGACCAGATGAGGTCGCCCGCGCCGCTCCGATGACACCGGCGCGACCGGCTTCATCGACTCGGGGTCGGGGCCGGTCCGGACGACGCTGACGTGCCGGGGCGCCCTTCCGCCCCGCCGTATCGCGATCCGGCGGTAGGACTCGTTGGTCGAGGTCACCCGGTCCGCGGTCCGGAAGGTGGCGCGTTCCAGGAGGAGCAGGCCCCTCAGTGCCCACCGCGATCCGTGCGGGAAGCGCGACTCGAACAGCTCCGGGCACAGGTCGTGGTGGTCGAACACGAAGCGCGACCCGTCCCGGATCCGGAGCCAGCGGGCCAGCGGCCAGAAGATGTCCGGCGGGTTGCAGGCCTGGACGACGTCGAACCGGCCGCGTCGTCGTGCCTTCAGCGCGAGAGCGAAGGTCGCCAGGAACGAGTAGGCGTACTCCAGGACGTAGCCCAGGGCGCTTCCCCCGGGAGCGTACGGACGGTAGCCGTGGATCCGCACGCCCTCGACGACCTGGTAGGCGCCGGTGTCCTTCCCGCGCGGGCAGATCACCGTGACGTCGTACCCGGCATCCCGGAGGGTGCGGCACTCGAGCCAGACTCGCCGGTCGAAGGGGACGGGCAGATTCTGGACGATGATCAGGACCCGCGGCGACCCGGTCACCAGCCGACCCCGCTGTACCCGGGAAGTCCCTCGATCTGGTCGCCGAGCCGGCCGCAGAGGTCGATGACGTGGTCGGGCCGGGCAGCGCGGAGCGCGGCGGTCACCGGCTCCGCGGCGGACGCGACCAGGACCACCTCGGCTCCCTCCAGCGCCTCCTGGGGCGTGCGCGAGAGCAGCCGGCTGAGATGGGGGAGCCGGTCCTCGACATGCCGGCGGTTGGCCCCGACGAGCCTGCCGGGGTTGACGATCGGATCGTAGATGCGGACCTCGAGGCCCTTGCCGATGAGTCGCTCGGCGAGCTCGACGTTCGGGCTCTCCCGGAGATCGTCGGTGTCGGCCTTGAAGCTCAGCCCGAGCAGGGTGACCCGGCGCCGGCCGGTGTCGAGCACGCGCTCGACGACGTCCCTGACCACCAGCTCATTGGTGAGGGCAGCACCGGACAGCAGCGGTGCGTCGACGCCGTGTGCGCGAGCCATGTGCTGCAGGGCTCGTAGGTCCTTGGGCAGGCAGCTGCCGCCGAAGGCGAAGCCGGGCCGTAGATAGGCCGGGGCGATGTTCAGCTTGGTGTCCTCGCAGAAGATCTCCATCACCTCGCGCGAGTCGACGCCGTAGCCCCGGAGCACTCGCGCGAGCTCGTTCGCGAACGAGACCTTCGTGGCGTGGAAGGCGTTGCACGCGTACTTCAGCGCCTCGGCGGTCATGACCGCGACGTGGCGCACCTCGAGGTCGAGGAAGGAGAACAGCTCCACGAGGGCGGCGCGGGCCCGTTCGTCGGAGGTGCCGACGACGACGAACGGAGGCGCGAAGAAGTCCTTCACGCTGACGCCCTCGCGCAGGAACTCGGGGCACATCGCCGTGCCGACCTCCCAGCCCGCCACCGGCTCGGCGAACACCGGCGTCACCACCCGGTCGACGGTTCCGGGCGGGACCGTGCTGCGGACGACCACCGCGTGGAAGCCGCTCGCCGGCGGCGTGACGCGTTCCATCGCCGCCCGGATCTCGGCGACGACCCGCTCGACGTAGGAGAGGTCGGTGCTGCCCTGCACGCCGGACGGCGTGCCGACGCAGATCAGCGACAGATCGGCGTGGTCGAGCGCCGCCTCCGCCGCTGTGGTCGCACGCAGGCGGCCGCTGCGCGCGGCGGCGGCGACGAGCTCCGCGATGCCGGGCTCGACGACCGGGCTCCGGCCGGTGTTGAGCGCCCGGACCTTGGTCTCGTCGACGTCGACACCGGCCACGGTGTGCCCGCAGTGGGCCAATCCTGCCGCGGTGACCGTGCCGACGTACCCCAGACCGAAGACGGCGACCTTCATGGATCCCCCCGATCCGGGCGGTGAGCGGTGGGCCGCGGAGGCCCGAGACGTCCCTCAGCGTGGGTCGGCCGGCAGCGATGGGCCGAGGCGGTCGCCTTCATTACTCAAGACTGGGGAGGGAGGGTCCCGGGGGACTGCCCGGTCGGCTCCGGACACGTCTGGTGCCGCGGCGAGGACGACATGGGCGCGGGGTGACGTCGAGCCGCGGGTGGGCTCGGTAGGCTTCCGGGGTCCATTCTCCTCCCGAACGGCAGCACATGCGCATCCTCGCCTCGGTCAAGTCGGCCGTCGTACGTCGCTTCGCCATTCGCGGGGGTGGTCTCGACCTGACCAAGCTGGACCGGGTCCCGGCGCGGCTGGTCTGGCCGCTCAATCGCGACGGCGTCGCGCCGACGCCGCGGCTCGGCGCGTTCCGGGACAAGGACCCGGTGCAGCGGCTCGCCTCGCTGTTCGGCCTGGAGATCTGGCTGGTCACCGGGTACGACGAGGCCCGCGAGGCGCTCGGAAACGTTCAGCACTCCACCGACATCCGGCCCTACATGGGGGCCAGCGGCGACGTGGAGAAGGGCGACATCGGCGGGCTGGGCTTCACCGACCCGCCCGAGCACACCCGGCTGCGCAAGCTGTTGACACCGGAGTTCACCATGCGCCGGCTGGAGCGGCTCAAGCCCAGCATCGAGGAGATCATCGAACGACAGCTCGACGAGACCGAGGCCGCGGCCCGGGAGACCGGTGTCGTCGACCTCGCCCAGAGCTTCGCCTTCCCGGTCCCCTTCCAGGTCATCTGCGAGCTGCTCGGGCTCCCGGCCGAGCAGCGTGAGCGCTTCCGCAAGCTGGCGACCGCGCGTTTCGACGTGAGCGGCGGCGGTGCCGCCTCCATCGGCGCGATCGGCGGCTCCCGGGAGTTCCTGCTCGCCGAGACCGCGCGGCAGCGACATGACCCCGGCCCGGGCCTGATCGGCCAGATCATCCGCGAGCACGGCGAGGAGATCAACGACTTCGACCTCGGCGGTCTTGCCGACGGCGCCTTCACCGGCGGCCTGGAGACCAGCGCCTCGATGCTGGCCCTGGGCACCGTGGTGCTGCTGCAGGACCGCGATCTGTGGAAGGCCGTCGCCGAGGAGCCGGAGGTGGTCGAGCCGGTCGTCGAGGAGCTGCTGCGTCACCTGGCCGTCGTCCAGGTCGCCTTCCCGCGCTTCGTCAAGGAGGACGTCATCCTCGGCGGGCACCGGATCAAGGCGGGCTCGGTCGTCCTGGTCCACCTTCCCGCCGCCAGCCGGGACCCTCGCTCGACCCACGGCGACGCCTTCGAGCCGGGCCCCGACTCCTCGGGTCACCTGGCCTTCGGTCACGGCCTGCACCGCTGCGTCGGCGCCGAGCTGGGCCGGATGGAGCTGCGTGCCGCCTACCCGGCGCTGGCTCGCCGCTTCCCCGAGATGCGCCTGGCGGTCGACCCCGACGAGCTGCGCTACCACGCCAAGTCGATCGTGTACGGCCTGGAGAGCGTCCCGGTCCGGCTGGGCTAGGGCAGGCCCCAGCCCTGCAGGAAGGTCGCGCGCGGGCGCTCACCAGAACGGGAGCGGCATGGCGAAGAAGAGCACGGGCAGGATCGCGACGCCCAGACCGACGACGGCGAAGGTGGCGGCGGTCCTGGGACAGCGTCGCGCGAGGATGAGGCTCAGCGTGCCGCCGACCCCGGCAAAGGCGGCGAAGGCCCCGAAGATGCCGGCGAGCAGGTACCCGACCCCCAGCGAGTCTCCGTCGTAGGTCGCCTCGGCGATCCAGCACCAGGCAGCCAGCCCGGCGTAGCACAGCGCGGCCGCCGCCGCCACGACGCCGAGGACCTGGGCGGTGCCGGTGGCTTGACCGGTGCGTGGTGTCGCGGGAGCGGGTGAGGTCGTGGTGTCCATGCCACCAGCCTCACCGTCGCGGTGAGGCCGGCACATCCGCACGGATACTCAGATCGTGCTCAGCGGCGTACGTACGCCGCGCCATCGGCGCGGGGCCATCCGGAGTGCGTCGTCCATCGGACCGGCGACGGCGCCGACGGCGCCGATCTGCCTCTTGCTCCCATCCGGAGGCTCCGTGTCAGTCCGCGAGCCCGCGGCTGATGACGAGGCGCTGGATCTGGTTCGTGCCCTCGAAGATCTGCATCACCTTCGACTCCCGCATGTAGCGCTCCACGGGAAAGTCCCTGGTGTAGCCGGCGCCGCCGAGCACCTGCACGGCGTCGGTCGTGACTCTCATGGCGTTGTCGGTGGCGATCAGCTTCGCGATCGATGCCTGGCGTGAGAACGGCCGACCGGCGTCCTTGAGCCGCGCCGCATGAAGGTAGGTCGCGCGCGCCGACTCGACGCTGGCGGCCATGTCGGCGAGGAGGAAGGCCAGGCCCTGGTGCTGGATGACCGGCTTTCCGAACGCCTCGCGCTGCTTCGCGTAGTCGAGCGCGACGTCGAGCGCGGCCTGCGCGACTCCAGTGGCGACGGCCGCGATCCCGAGGCGACCCGCGTCGAGACCGGCGAGGGCGATGCCGAGGCCTTGACCCTCGGCGCCGAGAAGACGATCGGCCGGAACCCGAACCTGGTCGAAGAGCATCGTCGCCGTGGTCGAGCTCATCAGGCCCATCTTGTCCTCGGGGTTGTCCCGGGAGAGCCCGGAGCTGTCCGCCGGGACGAGGAAGCAGGAGATGCCCCGTCCGCCTTCGTCCGACGTACGTGCCATGACCTTGTAGAAATCGGCCTCGCCAGCATGTGTGGTCCATGCCTTGGCCCCGCTGAGGACGTACTCATCGCCGTCGCGCGACGCCCGGGTGCGCATGGCGGCTGGGTCCGATCCCGCGTGTGCCTCCGAGAGGCAGTACGCGCCGAGCAGCTCGCCGCCGAGCATCTCGGGGAGCCAGGCCTGCTTCTGCTGCTCGGTCCCGGCATGAGACAGGCCGAAGCAGGAGAGCACGTGAACGCTGGTGCCGACCCCCACGGCGGCCCAGGCAGTGGCGATCTCCTCGACGACCTGGAGGTAGATCTCGTACGGCTGGTCACCGCCGCCGTACTCCTCCGGATACGGGAGGCCGAGCAAGCCGGCGCGTCCCAGGGTCGCAAAGACGTCGCGGTGGAAGGTGTGCGTGCGCTCTGCCTCGTCGACCTTCGGACGCAGCTCCTTGGCGGCGATGCTCCGGGTGAGCTCGATGAGCTCCTCGGACTCCGGTGTAGGCATGAGCCTCACGGCAGACATACAGGAACAATACCAGCATCAGTACTGTCGTCGCGTCGATGGTACGGTTTAGAGCATGCAATCGACCGTGCGACACCGCGGTGCCAGTCGTCGTGCGGAGATCCTCGACGGGCTCATGGAGATGTTCCTCGCCGAGGGGTTCCTCTCCTTCAGTCTCGAGGACCTGGCGGTGCGGCTGCAGTGCTCGAAGTCCACGTTGTACGGCGTTGCTCCCAGCAAGGAGCAGCTGATCACTGCAGTCGTGCGCGCCTTCTTCCGTCGCGCCACCGACCGCGTCGAAGAGCGGCTGGAGCGGGAATCCGACCCGGTCGCTCGGATCGGGACGTATCTGGAGGCGATCTCCGGCGAGCTCTCGCCGGCATCGACCTCGTTCTTCCACGACCTCGGGGAGTTCGGCCCGGCGCGTGAGATCTACCTGCGCAACACGGCCATCGCCGCGCGCAGGGTTCAAGACCTGGTGACAGCCGCCAAGTCCGAGGGTCAGCAGCTCGACGCCGCCTTCATCGGGGCGGTCGCCGGGACCGTGATGGAGGCGATCCAGCGTGGCGAGATCGAGAGCATGACATCCCTCAACGATGCCGCGTCGTACCGGCTTCTCGCCGACCTCATCGTCGCCGGTGTGACACCCAGACGCCCGAGAGCAGGAAGTCGGAGGCCCGCGCGGCAGTCCGCGAGAAGTCCGCAAGATTCTTGTTAGTGGTCCGCGATAGCCAACGACCTCCAGCGAACCGCGTGGGACGTTGCGCAGGTCAAGGCCATTTTCAGCGGCAGCCGCCGATGACCAACGACAGTCGAACCACGGTTCTTTGTTCGAGCCGTACTCGGACACGGGCCCGTTGCCGGTAGCCGGGCTGGGGATGTCGGAGCGGACGATGACAAGCTGTGCCGTTCAGTTTTTCAGAATGTTCAGTTAGTGTGAACGCGAACCATTAATGAACGGGAGCCGGGATGGACGGACTGATCACCACCGCGATCACGCACCTCGATGCGAGAGGGTTGGCGGCGGCGACCACGTCTGAAGCGACGCTGACGCCAGGGCTGCGGGAAGCGGTGCTGCGGCTCACACGTGGCAAGGCGACCCAGGAGTATGCCGTCGTCTATGGGCCAGTCGTTCGCCCGGAGGACGTCGGCATGGTGGAACGGGTCGGACTGCCGCTGATGGTAGTTGCGCGATTCATCGGTGCGCGAACCGCAGAAACTCTGAGGCGGGCCGGGGTGCAGTACATCGACTCGGCGGGCAATGCGTGGATCGAGTTCGGTGACGTCTACATAGACGTCCGTGGTCGCCACCGGCCAGCGGGTCAGATCGCGCGCTCGCGAACAGCGGAGAATCTCTTCAGCGCCGGCCGGTCACAGGTCGTCTTCGCGCTGCTCGCGTGGCCGTCGCTGTGGCAGGCATCACAACGCGAGGTCGCTGAGGCCGCAGGAGTGTCGCTGGGTCAGGCGAACAACGTGCTCGCGCTGCTCGCCGAGGCGGGATATGGCAGAGAGCGCGCTCGGCCGGGACAAGCCGAACTCCTCGAACTTTGGGCCGCGTCCTACCCGAGTGGGCTTGCCAGGCGCGTGACCTTGGCGACCTATCGCGGCGAGATCGACCATGTGGAGAAGGGGGAGGCCGAGGATGC
>CAZTHV010000117.1:6908-9478 GCA_964613165.1 uncultured Marmoricola sp. | reverse complement strand
GCTGCGTGCGCCGGTACGGTGGCAGCCTGGTGACGTCCTGACCGGCGAGCTCGACGCGGCCTCGCTGCGACGACAGCAGTCCCGCGGCGACCCGCAGCAGGGTGGTCTTGCCCGCGCCGTTCGGCCCGAGCAGCGCGAGCGCGCGCCCCGGACGCACGCACAGGTCCACGCCGCGCAGGACCGTGACCGCGTCGTATCCGGCGGTGACCTTCCTCAGCTCGAGCGTCGCGCCGACCCGATCAGTGTCGGTCATACCGAAGCCTCCTGGGTGCCGCCGATCCGGGGCGCCGCTGACCGCGCGTCGGAGCCCAGATAGGCATGGCGAACCAAGGACGACGAGGTCACCTCGGCCGCCGTACCGTCCATCAAGAGCTTGCCGAAGTCGAGCACGTACACATGGTCACAGACTCGGATCACCAGCGACATGTCGTGCTCCACGAGCAGAATCCCCACGCCCCGCTCCCGGACCACCCTGAGCAGGATGTCACCGAACAGCTCTGTCTCGGCCGGATCCAGACCCGAGCTCGGCTCGTCCAGTAGAACGATGCGAGAGCGGCTCGCCAGACAGCGGGCCAGCTCCACCAGGCGGCGCTGGCCGGTCGGCAGCGCACCCACGACCTGGTCGGCCAAGTCCTCGATCCCGCACAGCTCCATCGCCTCGGCGGCCGCAGCACGGGTCTGCTCCCGCTGGGCGGGGCTCGCGACAAGATGGGAGAGAACGTTGGGACCGGCGAAGCCGCCCTCCCGTCCCAGCGCCACATTGGCCCGGACGGTCATCGAGTCGAACAGCTCCATCTGCTGGAAGGTCCGCCCCAGGCCCCGCCGGGCCCGAGCCGCCGAGCCCGCCCGCGCCAGGTCGTGACCGTCGAGGGTCACCACGCCCTCGTTCATCCGCTGCAGACCAGAGCAGACATTGAGCGTCGTGGACTTCCCCGCACCGTTGGGCCCGATCAAGCCGGTGATCCGGCCCGTCGGCACGCGAAGGCCCACGCCATCGACTGCCTGAAGCCCCCCGAAGCGGACCTTGATGCCCTCGGCCCGCAGCTCGCCCGCCTCCACCACGGCCAGCTTCTGCTCCGCGGAGTCGACCCGCCGGGGCGTCTCCACCGCTCTACGGCGCCGGCGCACCAGCGAGATCCGGTCCACGAAGTCGGTGACCGCGTGCGGGAGCACCTTGGCGTGCTCGGGCGTGGTCGCCACCAGAACCGCGAAGAACCCGAACAGCACGGTCAGCCAGAGCGTCACCTGCTCGCCGTGGAAGTACGACGGGATCAGCACATGACCAGCGGCGGCGATCACCGCGTACCACGGTGCGCCGCCGATCGCGATCATCAACAGGACGAACAACTGGAGAGAGAGCAGCGGCTGGTAGGAGTCTCCTCCGACGTTGCCGACGACCGCGGCATCGAGCACGCCGCCTACCGCCGCGAGGAAGGCGGAGAGGCAGAAGACCAGCACCCGGCTGACATTGACCGAGGCACCGCTGGTGGCCAGGCCGGTCGGGCTGTCGGCCAGCGCCCGCAATAGCCGACCGAGCCGGGACTGGTTAATCACGATGACCCCGATCGCGGTGGCCACCGCGATCACCAGGACGAAGTAGTAGAAGCCTCGATCCGAGCCGACATCGAGGCCGGGGATACTCGGCCTGGGCACCGGACGCCCCATCCCGAAGCTGCCGAACATGTACTCCTGGCTGTAGAACATCCGCGCCAGGAGCAGCCCGAAGCCGAAGGTGGCCAGTGCGAGGAAGAGCCCTGAGAGCCGGATCGCGGGGATCGCCAGGATCGCGCCGATCGGCACGGCGATCACGCCCGCGGCCAGCAGGGCAGCACTCCACGTCCAGCCCTGGGTGACCACCAGGTGCGAGTAGGTGCACACTCCGATCGCCATGAACCCGACCTGGGCCAAGGACACCTGCCCCGAGGTCTTCGCGAGCAGGCCGAGCGAGAGGAAGACGACGATGTAGGCCAGGAATCGGGTCCAGTCCGACACGTGCACTCCGGCGAAGCTGGGCACTGTCAGCAAGAAGGCAACGAGCACCAGGCCGCTGGCCAGTCGCACGGTCCACGGGCCCGTCCAGACAGCGACGTGCTGACCGTGAGCGGACTGCCGTCGGACCAGCTTGGCTCGTGGGGTGACCAACAGGACGACGAACAGGATGAGGAAGGGCAGGGTGTCGGCCAGTCCCGCGGTGAGGTCGGTGCCGCCGGTGAAGTAGCGCTGAGAGAGGGCCTGACCGATTCCGATGGCAAGGCCGCCCAGATAGGTCAGCGGAATGCTGGTGAAGCCTCCGATCGCGGCCGCGCCGAACGCGGTGATCACCAGGAACGTGAGGGTCGTAGAGTCGAGGGAGATCAGGGGCGCGAGCAGGACGCCGGACAGCGCGGCGAAGGTGGATCCGATGATCCAGGCGTAGCGCCGTACGACCACCGGGCTGGTCCCGGATACGTCGAGCAGGTGCGGGTTGTCCACCACTCCTCGCATCGCCACGCCCATGCGGCTGATCCGGAAGAAGAGGTAGAGCAGCGCCGTGGCCGCGAGCGCGACGACGACGATGACCACCCGGAACC
>CAZTHV010000117.1:3513-6898 GCA_964613165.1 uncultured Marmoricola sp. | reverse complement strand
CGTTGGCGCCAGCGAAGGTGAAGCCACCGTTGGGGAGGTACTGCGCGACCGATCGCGGGATCCCCTGCTGGTAGACCAGCCCGATGCCGGCCTGGACGATCAGCAGCAAACCGACGGTCGCGACCACCTGCATCGCCAGACTGACTCCGGCGAGGCGTCGCGCCACCCCTTCGAGCACGAGACCGAGCACCGGCCCCACGCCGAGCACGCAGATGAGCAGGGCGGGCAGCCAGTGCACACCGTTCTCGGTGTGCAGGAAGTAGAAGCAGAAGGCCGCGAGGCTCGCAATTGAGCCGTGTGCGAAGTTGAAGACGCCGGACGTCTTGTAGGTGAGCACCAGGCCCACGGCCGCCAGCGCGAAGACCGACCCCGTGGTCAGGCCCGCGACCAGGTACACCGTCACTGCGCTCTCCTCGTGCTCGGTTCGTGTCGTCCGAGATCAGCCCAGCTACCTCCGGACCACCTCGACCGTCTGGCGGCCACGCGCTCTGGGTGCTGCCAGCGCTCCCGGGCCCAGATGGCCGGACCCGCCTCGGGGTGGATCGGGGCGTCCCGATCCACCCCGGACGGGCGGCCTGGCAGGTCTGGCAGAGTGTCTGGCCTGGTTCTACATCTTCGAGATGACGCCCTCGATCACCGCGTCCGGCGCGCACTCGGCCTTGCCGTCGCCGTAGCTCGCAAAGTCACCGTCCTCGATGGTGAACTTGTAGAAGCAGTTGATCAGCGCCGGCTTGTCCTTGGTGAAGGTGAGCGGCGGAGCGATCCCACCCAGCGTCTCGTCCTTGAACGTCCACAGGCTCTCTTTGAGCGCCTGTGAGGTGACCTCACCGGTGATCCCGGCGACCGCCTTCTCGAAGAGCTTGCCCGAGACCCAGGCGTAGAACGCCATCGGTCCGTCCTCCTCCAGCACCGAGGGTGCGTACTTCGTCAGAGCGTCGCGGTACTCCTTGACTCCGGGGATGCCGGTGTCGAAGAACGGGGCGACCGGCTCGGCGACGAGGGCGCCGTTGAGCGACGGCTCTTTGAGCCAACTGCGGTCGACGGTGCCGTTCTGCGAGATCTGCCGGGCGGTGACGCCGAGCGCAGCACAGGCCGGCGAGACCCGGGTGACGACCGACGATGCCGCCGAGATGGTGTAGCTGTCCACGCCCGAGGACTTCACCTTCTGACACAGCGCGGTGTAGTCGGGTGCGGCCGGGTCGACCTTGGCGGTGAAGGGCACCGTGAGGTCCATCGTCGGCGCGAGACCCTGACTGAGCTGGGCCGCCTGGCCGCACGACGGCGAGGTCGAGCAGTACAGGAAGGCGAACTCCGGGCCAACCGAGCGGGCCAGGCTGTTGACGCCGTAGTTGAGCGCGATCGCGTTGGTCCCCTGGGGGAAGAAGTTCGGGTTGGTCATGAACGGCAGTGTGAGGCTGAGTCCACCGATGACCGGCACGTTCTTCTCGGCGGCGTACTCCGCCCAGCCCTGGTTGAAGACGTCGAGATCGCCGACGATGGCCACCACGCCTTCCTTGTCGATCAGCTCGCGCACTTGGGTGTTGCTGGTCGCGGCGCTGCCGGCCGTGTCCTTGACGACGAGCCTGATCTTGCGTCCGTCGATGCCGCCGACGTCGTTGACCGACTGTGCCCATGCCTTGATGACGTCCTGCGCCGGGCCGATCGACGAGGCGGCCGGACCGGTGTAGCCACCGATGCTGCCGATCACGATCTCGCTGTCACCACCGTTGTTGGTCGCGTCGCTGGGCCCCCCCTCCGGGTCTGAGCCGCAGGCCGCCACCAGCATCAACGATGCAGTCATCGCGACTGCTGCCTTGAGCCTTCTCATGTGCAACCCCAATCCATCTACGCCGACGCCATGTCGGTCGAACTGAGGTGCATAACATCACACAATGGCGCGCATGTAAAGAGCCGACATTTAGCAGTTGGGCAGGTCGAAGGCCATCGACTCGCGATCAGCTCCGAGGGCCGTGCTCGGCTCAAACCCTGGGACGTAGGTCAGTCGTGGGACCACGCGCCGCCGCCAGATCCGCCAGCAGTCCACGCCTCTCCTCATGACATCGTCGTACTCGCCGGAGACGACCCGCCCCTTGACGTCCGGGGTCACGAACTTCGACAGCACCCGGACCAGACCGGAGTCGAGGTAGACGTAGGTGTTGGTGACGTGATGTGCACCAGCATGCTCGATCTGCTCGAAGGCCGATCGGATCTCGTCGATCCCCGTCAGCACCCGGCCGCCGATCACCGGCCATGCGGCCGCCGTCATGTCGAACTTGGCCTCGGCGTCGAAGACCTGGTCCAACAGCTCCCAACGCGCCCCGTCCAGCACATGCCCGTACAGCTGGATCACCTGGGAGATCTGCCAGCCGTCCTCCAGGGTCAGCTTCTGCTCGACCGGTGCCTGCTCGACCGGTCCTGGCCGGTCCTCGCGCACCACGACTCAGAGCTCCCTGTCCAGCTCGGCGAAGAGGCCGTGGTCCTCGACGGTCTGGAACGCACGCGAGACCACCACCTTGCCGAGGCGTTCGGCCCTGGACGACGAGGCAGCCAGCGGACCGCTCGTGATCGCAGCGCTCAGGGACCAAAGGCTCGCCCGGCGGTAATCCTGACGACACTCGTCCAGGCCGTACTCCACGCCGCGGGATCGCAGCCCGTGGTGGTAGGTGTCGACCAACTCGGCCTCATGGGTGCGTCGATCCTCGACAGCGAGGCTCTGCGTCAGCAGGTACGCCAGGTCCAGCACGCCGCGGCCACGCTGACAGTTCTGCCAGTCGACGAGGACCGGCGCGCTCACGGAGTGCTGGGCGAAGAGCACGTTGTCCAGGCGCAGGTCGCCGTGCAGCAGCGTCACCGAACCCTGCGCACCCCACTGCGTCAACGCCGCGAGCGCCGAGAAGTAGCGCGGCATCCGGTCATGGGCCCAAGCCGGCACAACGTCGCCGATGGCACCCACCAGCCGGCCCCAGGAGGCGTCGATGCCCTCCACCTTGGCCCGAGCATGCGGTCCGTCAACGGCCCACAGCCCACCCTTGCCGGCAGGCAGGGACCACCAAGCGCCGTGGAGCTGGGCCAGTGCGTCCACCAGCGCGCGCACGTGCTCCACCTGGCCGCCTCCTACCTGATCACCCGTCGCGTGCCCGCGGACGTCGTCGAGGAGAAGCAGGCAGCGACGACCGTCGTCTGTCACCGTGGCCCAGTGGTGGGCGGCGAGTCCGACCGGGGCCTGTGCGGCGAAGGCACGATAGAAGCCCACCTCACGGGCGTAGAGGCCGTAGCGCTGGAGGCTCTGCCATACCAGGTCGTTGTCGGTGGCGAACTTCGCAATCAGGGTCTCCGGGCCCTGCGGGCGGTGCGCCCGGTACGACGGCCGAAGGCGGACAACCTC
>CAZTHV010000117.1:0-3503 GCA_964613165.1 uncultured Marmoricola sp. | reverse complement strand
GGCTCGACGACCACGCCCTCGACCTCGCCCGGCGCGTCAAGCGCGCCCGAGGCCGTCAGGCACGACGTGAGCCATGCCGGGCCGAGCTCGTCGACCCGGTAGGGGACTGTGCCGGCTGCCCCGGCAATGCCCTGCCCGGTCATCTCAGCCCCAGGCGTTGGGCAAGGGCCGCGTGTTCCAGTTCTCCACGATGCGGCCGTCGACGATCCGGAAGACCTCGGTGGCCGAGGTCCACACCCCATCGCCCCAGTCCAGGTCATAGCAGAGCACGGCGTGATCGGTGCCCCCGAAGACCTGGTGGACCGTGCACACAAAGTCGGGGTTGTTGGTCTGGAAGGCCCGAATCCGAGCGACGTTGTCGTCGATCGAGATCGTCAACGTCTCACCATGGGTACGACGCACGCACGTCTCGCCGATGAAGTTGCGAGCAGCCTCCGGATCGCGTGCGTCGTACACCTTCGCCAGATAGTCCCGGATGAACGCGGCCAGGTCGGCCATGGCGGCACCTCTCTCACGACGAAGGCCGCGACGAGCTGGTCGGCGGCCTGACTCCGACTGCTTATTTACTGGACAATACAACAGATGCTCACTTGAGCAACAACAGACATTTACTGGATGCACCCTAGACCGCACAGGGTGACTCGTGCCATACTTCAAATGTCTGTTATTTGCCATGCTGCTAGGACAGGTCATTAGGCACCATGATCCTCTTCGACATCTTGATCGCCGGGGTCTCGGCGGGCGCGGTCTATGGGCTTGTCGCTCTGGGTCTGGTGCTGACCCATTCGGCGACCAACGTGGTCAACTTCGCCCAAGGCTCGCTTGCGGCGGTCGCGGTCTTCGTCTTCATCTCCGCGAACGACGGCAGACTGCCGCTCCCGATAGCGATCGCCGCCGCACTCGCCTGCGCGATGGCCCTGGCCGCCTTGATCCACCTGCTGGTGATCCGCTGGGCGCAGCGGCTCAGTGAGATGAACGCGGTGCTGGCTACGGTCGCGCTGTTGCTGATCTTCGACGGTGTCATCCGTCAGATCTGGGGAACGGTCACCCTCAGCTTTCCCCGGTTCCTCCCTGAGGGATCGCTCACCCTCGCCGGCGTCAGCCTCTCCAAGATCCACCTGACCGTGGCTGCGGTCGCCTTCGCCACCGCAGCCGTGCTGTGGGCCGTCATCCGGTTCACGCGCGTCGGCCTGGTCATCCGCGGAGCAGCCGACAACGCCGAAGCCGCACGACTGATGGGCTTCAGCCCGCACCGGATCGCCGTCGTGGTCTGGATCATCGGCGGCCTGCTCGCCGCGATCGCCGGCCTTCTGCTCGGCCATCTGCTCGCGCCGCGTCCGGAGATGGCACTGGGCGTGCTGGTCAAGGGATTCACCGGAGCGGTCATCGGCGGCTTCGTCAGCCCGATGGCCGCCCTGATGGGGGCTCTGACCCTCGGAATCGCCGAAGGCCTGACCTCCTACTACGTGGGATCACTGGTCCAGGACGCTGTTCCGCTTGCCCTGCTCGTCCTCGTGCTGACCCTGCGACCCACCGGCCTGGCCCGCACCACCAAGACGCGGAGCATCTGAGATGGGGGGCATCTCGCACAGGAGCACCGCCGGCCTGCCTGCCCTCACCGTCGCAGCGGCGACCGGGCTCGTCACGCTGCTCTTCCTGCTCTGGGGCATCACGGTTGCCGACCGCTACCAGCTCTACATCGCCACGCAGTTCCTCGCCTTCGTCACAGCCGTGACCGGGCTGAACATGCTCTACGGCTACGCCGGGCTCGCCTCACTCGGACATGGCGCCTTCATGGCCCTGGGCGCCTACCTGCTCGGATGGGGCCTGACCTCGACCGTCCTGCCCATCCCGCTGCTGGCCCTGACCGCCGTCGTGGTCACCGTCGTCGTGTCGATGACGTTGGTGCTCCCGACGCTGCGCGTCTCCGGCGTCTTCCTGGTGATGGTGACGCTCGCTTACGCGCTCATCGTCGACGTCGTCCTGATCAACTGGGACTCGGTCACCGGCGGCCCGCTCGGCCTCGGCCTCGAGGCATCGGCGCTGCGATCCTGGGTGCCGGTCGGCACGGATCTCTTCGCCGTCGCCCTAGTCGTCGCCACGGTCGCGCTGGCACTGGTGTGGCGTCTCCGGCACTCCGCCTTCGGACGCGGTCTGACCGCCCTGGAGCACCCCGATGCCGCGGCCTGCCTCGGCGTTCCCGTCCGCCGCTACCAGCTGCTCGCCTTCGTGATCAGTGCAGCGCTGGCCTCGGTGGGAGGGATGGTCTACGCGCTCAACGTGCGCTTCCTGACCCCCAGCGAGTTCGACGTGATGCTCTCGATCAACCTGGTGGTGGCGCTCATCGTGGGCGGGTCGGCTCGGACCTTCGGGCCTGTGCTCGGTGCCGCCGTGGTCGTCGTGCTGCCCGAGAGCATCCGATGGGCGGGCGAGAGTCGAGAGATCATCCTCGGCGTCCTCCTGGTCTTGATCCTCACCCTGCAACGAGGCGGCTTGGCGGGGCTTATCGCCACCATCGGCGGACGCCTGGCACGCACGCGAACCCCCGCCCCCGAGCTCTCCGCGGGAGGAACGGCATGACCACGCCCCTTCTCGAGCTCACCGACATCAGCGTCAGCTTCGGCGGACTGCACGTCCTCCGGTCGGTTCAGCTGTCGGTGCCGGCCGGCGACCGGCTCGGTGTCGTCGGCCCGAACGGAGCGGGCAAGACGACCCTCTTCAACGTGATCAGCGGCGTCACGGCCGCCAGCAGTGGAGAGGTCAAGCTGGCGGGACACCGACTGAACGGTCTACGCCCGGAGCGCCGCGCCGGGCTCGGCCTGACCCGCACCTTCCAGAACCTCGCGCTCTTCGACCACCTCACGGTGCGGGAGAACGTCCTGATCGGAACCCAGGCGTCCTTCCCTCGCCGCGCCGACAAGCTGCTGGTCGGCGCACTCCTGGGGCGGCGCTCTCGCGCCGAGTCCGCCGCCGTCGACGCCACCGAAGCAGCGCTGGAGCTGTTGGGCCTGGGCCCACAGGCCGACCGCCTGGTCAGCGAGCTCGCGTTCGGCGACCGCCGGCGGACCGACCTCGCCCGAGCGATCGCGGCACGTCCCCGATTGATCCTCCTCGACGAGCCCTTCTCCGGGCTCGCGGTCGGCGAGCGTCCCGGCCTGGCCGACAGCATCGACCGCGCCTGCAGCCAGACCGGGGTCGACGTGATCCTGGTCGAGCACGACGTGGCCGTCGTACGGCGCATGTGCGACCAGGTGGCGATCCTCAACGAGGGCACCATCCTCGCCGTCGGCGAGCCCGGCCAGACGCTCGCACGGCAAGACGTTCGCGAGGCCTACATCGGGCCCGCCCTGGCACGCCGAGGTGCATCGTGACCGACTCCCCGCCACTCCTGGTCCTGGACGCGGCCGACGTCCACTACGGCCAGCTCCAGGCCCTCTTCGGCGTCTCGCTGAGCGTCGGGGAAGGCAGCATCGTCGGCCTGATCGGCCCCAACGGCGCCGGAA
>CAZTHV010000116.1:0-9481 GCA_964613165.1 uncultured Marmoricola sp. | reverse complement strand
GACGCGGGCGAGCTGCTCCCGGCGGGCGAGGGTCTCTACTACTCCCGCAGCTACCAGAAGGACACCGCGCGGTCCGAGGAGCGCACGATCGTGGCGACCAGCGACGAGGGCGACAAGGGCGTCTACAACAACTGGCACTCGGCGGCGGAGATGAAGCCCAAGCTGGTCGAGCTGATGACCGGCGCCTCGGCCGGCAAGACGATGTACGTCATCCCCTACCTGATGTCGCCGCCGGGCTCGCCGCTGGAGCGGTTCGCCGCGGGCGTCGAGCTCACCGACAACCGCAGCGTCGTGCTGCAGATGATCCGCATGTCCCGCGTCGGCGCGGAGTACGTCAACGGCCTCGGCGACTCCTTCGTCCGCGCGGTCCACGTGACCGGCGACCTGGAGAACCTCGGCCAGGGCACCCCGGACGACAAGCGCTACTTCGTGACCGTCGCCGACGAGCGCACGATCCTGCACTTCGGCTCGTCGTACGGCGGCAACGCGCTCCTGGGCAAGATCGCCCACGGGCTGCGCCAGGGCTGCTACGACGGCTGGAAGAACGGCTTCCTGGTGGAGCAGTTCATGCTGCTCGGCATCACCGACAAGCAGACCGGCGAGAAGTACAACATCTGCGGCGGCTTCCCGAGCGCCTCGGGCAAGACCAACCTCGCCATGACGCTGGCCCCCGACGCCCTGGGCGACCGGTACTACGTCGAGTTCTACGGCGACGACATCGCCTGGCTGTGGGTCGGCGAGGACGGCAAGCTCTACGGGATGAACCCGGAGAACGGCGTCTTCGGGGTCGCCAAGGACACCAACGAGAAGACCAACCCGACGGCGATCGACTCGATCGTCCCGGGCACGGGTGCGATCTTCACCAACGTCGCCTACAACGAGAAGACCGAGCGGGTCTGGTGGGAGGGCCGCGGCGACAAGCCGACGGACTCCGATCCCGACTGGGACGGCTGGCGGGACTGGAAGGGCGAGCGCGTCGCCGACCGCGCCCCCGAGGACGCCGACGCGCCGTGGGCGCACCCCAACAGCCGGTTCACCACCACGCTGGCCAATGTCCCCAACGTCGCCAAGGACTTCGAGGACCCGGCCGGCGTGGAGATCCACGGCATCATCTTCGGCGGCCGTACCCGTGACCGGGAGCCGCTGATCCGCGCGATCGACGACGTCGCCGAGGGCGTGTACGACGGCCTGACGCTCGGCGCCGAGGCGACCGCTGCCGCCGACGGCCTCGAGGGTGTGCTGCGCTACGACCCGATGTCGATGCGGCCGTTCATGTCCTACGCCGAGGCCGACTACGCGGCGCACTGGCTGGAGGTCATCGGCCGGACGACGACCAAGCCGGTCTTCGCGCACGTGAACTGGTTCCAGCGCGGCGAGGACGGCCGGTTCCTGTGGCCGGGCTACCGCGAGAACCTCCGCCCGCTGGTGTGGCTGATGCAGTACCGCAAGGGCGAGGTCAAGGGCGTCGAGACGCCGGTCGGCGTCATCCCGACCCGCGAGGAGCTCAACCTCGACGGCCTGGACGAGCAGGCCCTTGCCGACCTCGACACGGTGCTGACCATCGACACCGAGCGCTGGCAGCAGGAGATGGGCCACCGCGAGAAGCACCTCGCCCAGTTCGACGGCCTGCCCGAGGAGATCTGGGAGGCCCACCGCCGGGTCGCCAAGAACCTCGGCGCCTGAGAGGCAGCGCCGCAAGGACAGCGAAGGGGGCCCGGTCGGGAGACGACCGGGCCCCCTTCGGTTTGCATCTTTATGAATAATCGGACAGATGAGCACCGAGTACGGCGCCGATGAGCTGCGCCTCCTGCAGAGCTCAGCGGGCGAGCTCTATGCCGAGGCACTCGCTGCCGGCTCCCTCGCCGACGACCCGGGCCTCCGCACCGACAGCGCCGCCGAGCTCGGCCTGCTGGTCGGCCTCGGCCTGCTCGCCCATGACGCCGAGGCCGGCCGCTACCGGCCGGTCGACCCCGCCACCGTCCAGGCGCAGGTGGTCACGCCGATGGGCACCCGGGCCGCTCAGCTGCTCACCGAGACGGCCGACTGGGCCAGTACCTTCGCCGACCTGACCCTGGCATTCCGGCGCGAGGCTCCCGGGACGCCGGACCTGCAGGAGGTCCGCGGTCTGCCCCACATCAACAGCTTCCTGACGGCCACCCTCGCCGACGCCGAGTTCGAGCTGCTCACCGCGCAGCCCGACGGCGCGCGCCCGTCGGCGGTCCTGCGTGAGGCGATCGACCGCGATCTGCGCGCCCTGGGGCGCGGCGTACGCATGCGCACGCTCTATCAGCACTCGGCCCGGCGCAGCCAGGCCACCCGGCAGTACGTCGACGAGGTGGTCCGCAACGGCGGCGAGGTCCGCACCCTCGACGAGTTCTTCAACCGGCTGATCGTGGTCGACCGGCGGATGGCGGTCATCCCCGGCACCGGCGGTCCCGACGTCGCCCTGGTCATCCGTGAGCCCGGCCTCATCGCCTATCTCGCCGACGTCTTCGAGCGCTACTGGGAGCGCGCCCGGATCTTCACCGACCGCGAGGCGCGCACCCAACGGGCGATCGCCGCCGACGTGCACAACATGGCCATCCGGATGCTCATCGAGGGCCACAGCGACAACGCCAGCGCCAAGCGGGTCGGGGTCAGCCCCCGGACGTACGCCGGCTACGTGGCCGCGCTCAAGGACGAGTACGGCGTGGAGAGCCGATTCCAGCTCGGCTACGCCATCGGCCAGCAGGCCACTCAGGAGCAGCGGGACGGCACCGACACCTGATCCGGGGAACAGAAAGGGCGGAGAGCCGGGGGACTCTCCGCCCTGTCATGAGACTTCCACCGGGGGGGGGGTTGGTGGTGGCTGCGCCGAGGTGAGGGGCGGGCCGCAGTCTCAGTCTCTGTGGGGTGCGGCTCAGCCCCACCCGGTGTCGCGAGCCTTCGCGACGACGTGCCCGGAGCCACCATCGGCGATGGCGGCGGGGATGCCGCTGCCGACCGCGATGCCGATTCCGAGAAGCGTGGCGACAACGACCTTGACGACTCGCTTGCTGCTCATCGATTTGTCCTTTTGGTCCGTGTCCGGTCGCTCGGGCGTCGCGACGGGATCTGGACTTCGGAGTCTGTCAGCGTGCATCGGGAGCATCTACATACCTGCTGCCTCATGTCCATGCACTGCATGTTTCTGCAACTTTGTCGGCGTAGGCGACAGCATCCCGGGCCCCATCACTCGGACCCGGGATGCACATCACCGCGGAGGTGGCGGGATTTGAACCCGCGAGAGGGGGTTACCCTCAACCCGCTTAGCAGGCGGGCGCCATAGACCGGACTAGGCGACACCTCCAGTGAGCGAGCCTAGGCTACCGGCCCGCCCGAGATGGGACGGAATCGGGTCTCGGCGCCGCTCCGTCCGGGAGTCAACCCAGGCGGCGATAGCCGTGCGCGCTGTCGAGACGGCGCCGCAGCTCCTCGACGAACCGTTCCCGGTCCATCGCCAGGAGCGTCACCGGGATGGTCGTCGTCCGGCCGTCGCGCAGGCGCAGCACGACGCAGTCGGCACCGCCCGCGCTCCCCTGCGCCGTGGTCGTACTCAGATCCTCGACCTCGCTCCACCGGGCCGCGGAGACCCCTGCTCCCCGTACGAAGCGCAGCCGGTAGCCGTGCTCGTCCAGACGGAGGACGTACCGGCGCCGGACCAGGGCGAGCCCGAGCACGATCATCCCGGCCAGTGCCAGGACCGCCATGCCGGCCAGCACTGAGGCATCCCAACGGGCCAGCGCCACCAGCGCCGCTGTCGCGACCAGCACCACGCCGATCGCCGCCAGGAAGGCGCCCAGGAGACGGGCGCGTACCGACGACGGGAGAGCGATGTCGAGCCGATCGGAGTGCATGCGCCCATTGGACCCCGCGGTCACCGGCCGGCGCCAACCGGGGTCGCACACCTCTGGCCTTGCCCAATGGTGTGGCGTGCGTCACACTCATAAGTCCCATCGTGCGCGACCCAACACCTGCGGAGGTGGTGGCCATGGCTCTGGAAGCAGCGATCGGCGAGTTGCGGGGAGCGATCTCCACAGACAACACGGCGGCCGGTTGGCGCTGGTCGGTCCGGCAGCGGCTCTCGGCGGTGCGAGAGGCCCTGCGCGAAGAGGCGTTCTGGTCCCGCGACGGCTGGCTCGCGGCGCGCTCCGCGAGCGGTGACCGGGAGCGGACGCAGCTGCTGCGCCGGCTCACCCTCGCCGGCACCGGCCTGCTGGACCGGCGGGACCTCGACCGGGTCAGCGCCGAGCTCGACCGCCTGGCGAACGATCTGGATCACTACGGCCAGCGGATGCACGACCTGGTGTACGACTCCGTCGCCCTGGAGCTCGGCGGCTCGGAGTAGCCGCCCGCCGCCGTCCGAGCGCCCGCGCCCCTAGACTCGGTGCCCTGTCCGGCTCCGGCCGGACGGGGAGGGGTGCCGGAGTGGCCTATCGGAACCGCCTTGAAAGCGGTCGTAGGGAGACCTACCGCGGGTTCGAATCCCGCCCCCTCTGCTGAAGGCACTCGCGGAGCGCATGCCCCCACACGCGGTCCGGTGCGGGACTGACGCTGTGCCGCCCTTTCGAATCCCGCCCCCTCTGCTGAAGGCACTCCCAAGGCGCCCGAGCTCGGGCGCGGGGGGTGACCCCAGTTCGCCCCAGGGAGCACCCCAGTCTTTTCGCGAAAGCACGGAGAAGGGGCCTCGGCTGCCGGTAGTTTCCGCGCCTGAAGCCCGGGCGCTTTCGAGACGCGCCCGCCGATCGAGAAGGACTGACGCATGCCGCTCACCTCCCCTGTCCGCAGACGACGCTGGGCCGCCCTGCTCGGGTACGCCGTTGTCACGGCGCTCGCGCTCACCGGCCTCGCCGCAGCACCGGCCAGCGCGACGGATCCGACCGTGGTGGTCAGCGGACACGTCGCGGGAGACCTGAGCGAGGACGACGAGACCGGCATCAGCACGATGCTGTGGGCCTGCCAGGCTCTCCCGACCGACGTGGGCTTCGACCCCGACGACTGCACGCAGAGCGCGGAGCCGTGGGAGTGGCAGTCGGACTACGACGGCACCTTCGAACTCGACGACTTCCCCGCCGGCCGGTACCTCGTCGCCGGTGACGTGAGCGACCCGTACGCCGACTACGTCCCGGCGGCCGTCTCCAGCACCCCGATGACCGTGTCCGGCACCGACCTGAGCGTGACGCTGTCCTCCCGGCCGGAGGTAGCCGGGGTGACCGCATCGCTCTCACCGCGGCAGCCGATCGCGGGGCAGAGCGTGACCATGACCCTCGTGGGCGCGGACGGCACCGACGACGTCGGCTACTACTGGCCAGGAGACGAGTCGAGCGAGGACTACCGCGACCAGGCGACCTACCCCGTTCCCCTCGGGCAGGCCGGGCAGAGCTTCTACGCCTACGCAATGGTCGAGCGGGCCGGCCACCGCCGGACCCTTGTCTGGGCCCCGGCGCCCTACCCGGTCTGGGCCTCCGCCGACCAGGGCGGCGTGCTGCAGGGCACCATCACCGATGTCGACGGCGTGATCGAGTCCGCCGAGGACATCTGGCTCTCGATCTGCGACGAGACCGGCACCGGGATCGGCGTGGCGGGCTCGGATGCCTACCAGGTGATCGACAACGGGGACGGCACCTTCTCCTACGAGGTCATCGTGCCCAACGGCACGTACTGCCTCGACGCGATCATCGACTACGCCGGCGGCCAGGACCACTTGCTGGCGTCGTCGGTGAACAGCCACTGGGATCCGGCGGACGACGACTACTCCGGGGCCGAGATGTTCGAGGTCGACGGAGGGGACGACGCCAAGAAGGCGATCACCATCGACCTGGACTTCGTAGCGGACGGCGGCTCCACTGGTGGGGACGACGAGATCGTCCTCCACACCGCGCCGGCGTTCTCCACCAGCACGCCGACCGTGGGCCAGGCGGTCTCGGTGACCGCGCTGCCGACGTTCCAGGGCGCGCCGCTGGACGGCGTCGACTACCTGTGGACCGTCAAGGTCGGATCGGACCTGTGGAGCCCGCAGCAGTTCGACGCCGGCCCCTACACCCCGGCCGGCGAGCTCGCCGGCAAGCAGCTCTACCTCCGGGTGATGGGCGATCGCGGCGACGCGTCGTTCGACCAGACCTTCCTGGTCGGCACCATCGTGGCCCCGAAGCCGCCGGCCAAGCCCGCCCAGGCGATGCCGAAGGGCGCGGTCACCAAGGTGCCCACATCGGTCGGCGGCGTGAAGAAGGGCAAGGTCAAGGCCGGCACCAAGCTGAAGGTCAAGCCGCCAAAGATCAAGCTCGCCGGCGCCAAGGTCAGCTGCCAGTGGACCCTCAACGGCAAGCCGGTGGCGGGGGCGACCAAGAAGAAGTTCAAGACCACCAAGAAGCAGAAGGGCAAGAAGGTCGGCGTGATCATCACCGTCTCCAAGCCCGGATACCTCCCCCTGGTCAAGACCCTCAAGGCCGGCAAGGTGAAGAAGTAGCCCTCCGGCACCACCGGGCCCCGCGATCGCCTCGATCGCGGGGCCTGGCCCGTCCTCCGGGCAGCCTCTCTCTAGGCTTGTCGTCATGCTCGCCACCACCCGCGACGGCGCGGTCTCCCTGCTCACCCTCGGCCGCCCCGAGCGTCGCAACGCCCTCGATCTCGAGCTCGCCCGCGGTCTGTGGAAGGCGGCTCAGGAGGAGTTCGCGACCGGGGCCCGAGCGCTGGTGGTCACCGGCGAGGGGACGACCTTCTGCTCGGGCGCCGACCTGGGCGGGGTGTACGGCGACGAGTTCATCGAGGCGCTCTACGCGCTGCTGCACGGTCTGGCCGGGCTGCCGGTCCCGGTGATCGCCGCGGTGAACGGCCCGGCCATCGGCGCGGGCACCCAGCTGGCGCTCGCCTGCGACCTACGGGTCGCCGGCGAGACCGCCGTCTTCGGGGTCCCCACGGCGCGCAACGGCATGGCCGTGGACGCCTGGACGATCCGAACCCTCCAGACCGTCGCCGGCGGCGGGCTCGCTCGCCGGCTGATGCTGGCCGCCGAGACCGTCGACCGGGACGTCGCGCTGCGCCACGGCTTGGCCGACCGCCCGGGCGACCTAGACGCGGCGATGGAGTGGGCCCGGGAGATCGCCACCCTCGCGCCGCTCACCCTGGCTCACAACAAGCTGGTGCTGAACGGCGGCCGCGAGGAGGAGACCGAGCGGACGTTCGCTGCCTGCTGGGCCAGCGAGGACGTCCGCGAGGCCGCCGCCGCCCGGGTGGAGAAGCGGAAGCCGGTCTTCAGGGGGCACTGAGACCGGACAAGGGGCCGCAAAGGGCTCAGTGCCCCAGGACGACCAGGACGTCACCCTCCTGGACGACGTCGCCGGGCTGGACCCGCACCTCCAGCACCGTCCCGGAGCGCTCGCTGAGCACCGGGATCTCCATCTTCATCGACTCCATCAGGACCACCGCGTCGCCGACGGCCACGGCCTCCCCGGAGCTCACCGAGACGGACAGCACGCTGGCCACCATCTCGGCCTGGATCTGCGAGGTCGTCGCCATGGGCCGCACAGTAGCCCCGCCGGACGGTTACCCGCGCGTTCGGCGGCTCGTCCTGGATGCCACCATCGGAAGCTCAGCGCAGCGCGCGGAACCGGCCGGGTTCGGGGCGATGGGCCTCAGCCTCCTCGTCACGCCGGGCGCGGCGGCCGTGCGAGCCGGTGAGGTACTGCTCGGCGCGGATCACCACGTACCCGATCGCCAGCCCGATCACCAGGCTGTAGAGACCGCTGAGCAGGATGGTCTCGACACCCACGTTGCGGTCGATCAGTCGGGTGGTCGTCGGCGCCGCGGCCGCGACGCCGAACGCGCAGACCCACCAGCCCTGCCGGCGGCGGGCGCGCATGAAGGTGCCCCAGACCAGCGCGGGGATGCCGAGCACGGTCACGATCGGGTGCGGTACGGCGCCCAGGCGGTCGCGGACGATCTGCCGCAGCTCGTCGACCGGGCGGACCAGCTCCTGGGAGCCCCAGTGCGCAATCGCCTCGCTGTAGGCCAAGGCAGCCGCCAGCAGTACGACGGTCCCGACGGCGATCACATAGCCACGCCGGCCGAGACCGTGCAAGCCCGCGCCCAGGCCATAGACGAGCGCCAGGCCGCCCACCACCGAGAGACCGAGCACCACGTAGCCGAGCCGGTTCACGTCCAGGTCCAGGTCGCCGGCCTCGACATAGCCGGACATCGCCACCGCGCCGGTCCATGACAACGCCAGCGCGACCACGACCTCCCGAGCCGAGCGTCCGAAGGTCGCCGCCGGGATGGTCGCCATCACCGCGAGGAGCGCCGCCAGCACGCCGCTGATCACCGCGACGCCGGCGACCGCGGGCTCCCAGCCCGCGACCAGGGCGCCGGTCACCAGCACCGCGCTCAGCAGGCCGGCCCACACCGGACGGCCACCGGTGCGGACGGCCAGTCCGACCGCCAGCGCGGTGGTCAGGGCGCCCGCGGCGACCGAGACGACGACGTCCGGGAGCCAATCGGTCAGCGGAGCCGCGACCAGCACGGCCACGGACGCGAGCACCACCGACGACCACGCCGTCGCGCGCGGAACGTGCCAGTCCCTCGATCGCTCCCGCGACGGTCTGCGAGCCCGGCCGGCGCGACGGTGCCCGGCCGAGCGATCATCCGACACCCACCCCACCCTTCCCGGTCGTTCCCCACGAACGCGTGCAGGGTAACAACGGCGATCGCGGTGCCATCCTCAAGAAGCCGGTCTCAAAGCCGCCGGTTGCCCAGCGCGGGATTCTCCGCCCGAGCGTGCCGCACCGCGGAGAGGTCCAGCACCGCGGTCAGCACCTCCTCCTCGCCCTCGCCGGCCTCCGCCACCACGTCGCCGGTCGGCGCCACCACCATGGAGTGGCCGGTGTAGCGGGGTGCCGGCTGCCCGCAGGCCACCACCCAGCAGAGGTTCTCGATCGCCCGGGCGCGCAGCAGCGTCCGCCAGTGCTCGACCTTGCGGGGCCCGGCGACCCAGGCGGCCGGCAGGACCAGCACGTCCGCGCCCGCGGCCGACAGCAGCCGCGCCAGCTCCGGGAAGCGCAGGTCGTAGCAGGTCATCAGCCCCAACCGGAGGCCACCGAGGTCGACGGTGGTGCCGGCCGGCTCGCCCGGGCTCATGTGGTCGGACTCGCGATGGCCGAAGGAGTCGTAGAGATGCACCTTGCGGTAGCTGGTGGTGCGGCCCGGCTCGGCCAGGAGCAGCGTGTTGTACGGCCGTGCGGGATCGTCGCCGGTCTCGAACATGCCGCCGAGGACCGCCCAGCCCTGCTCGTCGGCGAGCGCGCGCAGCGACCTGCCGAAGGGGCCGTCCAGCGGCTCGGCGTACGGCGCGAGATCGCTGCCCGGCGGACCGAAGTCGCGGGCGAACGCCTCGGGCAGCACGACCAGGTCTGCGCCGCCCTGCTCGGCCACCAGACCGGGGAGCCGGCGCAGGGCATCGCGGTTCTCCCCG
>CAZTHV010000115.1:7428-9524 GCA_964613165.1 uncultured Marmoricola sp. | reverse complement strand
GCCCGGACCGATCCCGAGGCCGGCCACCAGGGCATCAGCCTGCTGGTCGTCGAGCGCGGCATGGCGGGCTTCGAGCGCGGCCGCAACCTGGACAAGATCGGCCTGCACGCCCAGGACACCGCCGAGCTGTCCTTCACCGACGTGGTCGTGCCCAAGGAGAACCTCCTCGGCGACGAGGGCATGGGCTTCATCTACCTGATGCAGAACCTCCCCCAGGAGCGGCTGATCATCGCCGCCCAGGCGGTCGCGGCCTGCGAGGCCATCGTGGAGATGTGCCTGGAGTACGCCAAGACCCGCGAGGCGTTCGGCAAGCCGATCGGCAAGTTCCAGCACAACCGCTTCCTGATCGCCGAGATGGCCACCGAGGCCAAGGTGGCGCGGGTCTTCCTCGACGACTGCGTGACGAAGCATCTCGACGGCGGACTCGACGCCGTCGACGCCGCGATGGCCAAGTGGTGGACCACCGAGCTGCAGAACAAGCTGGTCAACCAGGGCGTCCAGCTGCACGGCGGCTACGGCTACATGCTGGAGTACCCGATCGCCCGGGCCTACCTCGACAGCCGCATCGCCACCATCTACGGCGGCACCACGGAGATCCAGAAGGAGATCATCGGACGCAGTCTCGGGCTGTGACCTCGTGACCTCACCGTGACCTCGCCACCCTGGCCTCGGGACCCCCGGAGCGGCGATGATCCGTTCCAGCAGCGACTGTCCGAGCGCGCGAGACCGAGGAGCCCGAGATGACCGAGACCGCCGCAGGGACCAGCACCGACGTGCTCGCCGAGCGCGCCCGCATGGAGAGCCTGGTCGGGGGACGCACCCTCATCGACGCGCTCGCCGAGATCGCGGCGGCCCGAGCCGGCGAGCCGGCGTACTCCGAGCGCCACGGCGCGCCCGAGGGCGAGAGCTGGCGCACCCTCACCTGGGCCGAGACCCGCGAGCAGGCGCTGGACGCCGCCGCGGGCCTGATCGGCCTCGGCCTCGAGCCCGGCGACCGGGTCGCGATCATGTCGAGCAACCGGATCGCGCACTTCGTGGCCGACATGGGCGCGGTCCACGCGGCGGCCACGCCGATGTCGATCTACAACACCCTCTCCGCCGACCAGGTGGCGTTCATCGCGGGCGAGTCCACGCCGGCCGTGGTGATCGTGGAGAACGGCGACCATCTCGCCCGCTGGGGAGAGGCGATCGCCGCCGGCTTCACCGGGACCGTGGTGGCGATCGAGCCGCAGTCGGGGCTGATGTCCTGGGGCGAGCTGCTCGAGGCCGGCCGGGCCCGGCGGTCGGAGCAGCCCGACGAGCTGGAGGAGCGGCACCGCGCGCTCGATCCGGACGCGCCGGCGACGATCCTCTACACCTCCGGCACCACCGGCAACCCCAAGGGCGTGGTGCTCACCCACCACAACGTGCTCTACGAGGCGCTCAGCACCCTGGAGGCGGCCGGGCTGGAGGGCCCGCAGCGGCAGATCAGCTACCTGCCGCTGGCGCACATCGCCGAGCGGGTGCTGGGCCTCTACGGTCCGCAGGTGGTCGGCAGCCATCAGTACGCCATCGGCGACCCGGCGGAGCTGCTCGGCGCTCTCGGCGAGGTGCACCCGACGGCGTTCTTCGGCGTCCCGCGGGTGTGGGAGAAGATCAAGACCGGCATCTCGGCCAAGCTCGCGGCGGACCCCGACCCCGCCAACGTCACGCTGGTGCAGGACTCCATGGCCGCCGGGCTCGCCTGGGTCGAGGCCCAGGAGCACGGCAAGACCATGACACCGGAGATCGAGAGTGCGTACGCCGAGGCGGACAGCGCCATCCTCGGCTTCCTCAAGCTGCTGCTCGGCCTCGACCAGGTCACCTGGGCGGGTTCGGCCGCGGCACCGATGCCGATCGAGGTCGCCCGGTTCATGGCCGGGCTCGGGCTGAAGGTCTACGACGTCTACGGCATGACCGAGACCACCGGCGCCGTCACCGCCAACGGCCCCAACGCCTTCAAGCTCGGCACCGTCGGCCGGGCGACGCCCGGCATGGAGGCACGCCTCGGCGAGGACGGCGAGATCCTGATGCGCGGACCGGTCGTCACCCCGGGCTACTACCGTCAGGAGGAGGCG
>CAZTHV010000115.1:0-7418 GCA_964613165.1 uncultured Marmoricola sp. | reverse complement strand
AGGCGACCCGCGGCCTCATCGACGCCGACGGCTGGGTGCACTCCGGCGACATCGGCACCCTCGACGAGGACGGCTTCTTCGCGGTCCTGGACCGCAAGAAGGAGCTGATCATCACTTCGGCCGGCAAGAACATCGCGCCGTCCAACATCGAGAGCCTCCTCAAGGAGTCGCCGATCGTCGGCCACGCCATGGCGATCGGCGACGGCCGGCCGTACGTCGTCGCGATCCTCACCATCGACGGCGAGATCGCCCCGCTGGTCGCCGAGAGGCTCGGCGTGACCTTCGCCGACCTGGCCGACCTGGCCACCAAGCCGCAGATCCTCGGCATGGCCCAGGCCGCGGTCGACGCCGCCAACGAGCGGCTGTCCCGGCCCGAGCAGGTCAAGAAGTGGAGGCTGCTGCCGACCGAGTGGACCGCCGAGTCCGCCGAGCTCACCCCGACGCTCAAGCTCAAGCGCCGCGTCGTCACCAGCAACTACGCCGGCGAGATCGAGGAGATGTACGCCGAGAGCTGAGCCACTGAGCTGATACTGGCTGACTACTGGGCAGCCGCGAGCACCGTGCGCTCCCGGGCCGCGGCGGCGATCTCGGGGAAGTCGCTGATCAGACCGGCGATGCCGGCGTCCCAGAGCAGCTCGGCCTCGCGCAGCGAGTGCCCGTGGGCGTGACGATCCGGGCCGATCCGCAGGCTGGTGGGCAGGTGCCGGTTCTCCGCACGGTGGGTCCACACCAGCACCGAGAGGCCACGCCGGCGGGCTCGCGCGACCAGGCTGCTCGGCGCGCCGATCCCGCCGGCGGCGTCACGGGGCAGCACGGCCCCGCGACGCACGCCGACAGCGGCGGCGTACCTGCCGGCGGCGGTGAGCTCAACGCCCGTCGGCTTCCGGTCGAAGAGCCGCACCCGGGGTCGGCCGTCGCGCATCCGGCGCAGGGCGACGGCGTCGAAGCTCATCCAGGTCAGGCCGGGCGTCGCGACGCCGGCGAGCAGCTCGGGCAGCCAGAGCCCGGCCCCGGCGAGGTGGCGCGGCGACTTCAGCTCGGCGTGGACCTCCAGCCGCCGGCCTGACCGCCCGCTCTCCCGGTCGACCAGGTCGAGCGCCTCGGCGAGCGTCGGCACGGCGTAACGGCCGTCGTACGCCGCGCTGCCCGGCCGCTGGCGCGGCCAGCGCTCGCGACAGCGCAGCATGCGCAACTCGGAGTGGGTGAGGTCGTGGACGAACCAGCCCTCGGTCATCACACCGTCGACGACCAGCCTGCGGCGCAGGTGGGCGAGCTCGGGCCGGTCGGCGACATCGGTGGTGGCGGACAGCTCGAGGTCGTGACGGCACACGACGACGCCGTCCTTGGTGGCGACCAGGTCGAGCTCGACGGAGTCGGCGCCCAGCCGGAGGGCCAGCTCGTAGGCGGTCAGGGTGTGCTCGGGCCGGTGCCCGCTGGCGCCGCGATGCGCGATCACCTTCATGTCCCACACGCTGCCCGGCACGGGTGGCCGCCGGGTCACGGGCAGATGTCGGCGGGGCGAACGTCGCGACTACCGTGTCCGACGTGACCGAGATGACCCCCCTGGGCGAGCTGGCCGTCGTACCGGCGCCGGAGCGGCTGGACCTCGTCGCGCCTCCGGTCGCCGAGTCGCTGCGGGGATGGTCGGAGGCAGGCCGCGTCGGGCTGGTCGAGATCGACCCGGCGTACGCCGACACGGCCGCGATGGCCGAGCGCTACCGGGTGCCGATGGACGCCGGCGCCAACTGCGTGATCGTGACCGGCCGCCGCGACGGCCAGGAGCGGATCGCCGCCTGCGTCGTGCGCGCCGACACTCGCGCGGACGTCAACGGCCTGGTCAAGCGGACCCTCGACGTGCGCAAGTGCTCCTTCCTGGCGCACGAGCGCGCCGTCGCCGAGTCGAGCATGGAGTATGGCGGGATCACCCCGGTCGGGCTGCCCGCGAGCTGGCGGATCCTCGTCGACGCCCAGGTGCTGGAGATCGACCGGGCGATCATCGGCAGCGGCATCCGCGGCTCCAAGCTGCTGATGCCCGGTGGCCTCTTCGCGACACTCCCCGGAGCCGAGATCGTCGAGGGCCTCGCCGGCTGAGCTCCTCGACCGGGTGAGCCCAGTCTGTGGCGGCCCGTCGGTGGGCTCTGGTTCGATGAAGCCCATGCATCGCCAGATCTCCGGACGGCTGACCGGTCCCCTCACCAAGTGGCTCGTGCTGGTCTTCTGGATCGTCGCCGTGGCCGCGCTCGCCGGCTTCGCCGGTCAGCTCAGCAGCGTGCAGAACAACGAGATGTCCTCCTGGCTGCCCGACAGCGCGGAGTCCACCCAGGCGCTGCAGATGGCCGAGTCGTTCCAGGACCCCAACGCGATCCCGACCACGGTGGTCTACGAGAGCCGCGACGGCCTCACCGCACAGCAGCTCGCGGCGATGAGCGTCCAGGCCGAGGAGTTCGCCGGCATGGACGGCGTGGTCGGCGACGTGGTCGGGCCGATTCCGTCCCAGGACGGCAAGGCCGCTCAGACGCTGGTCACCTTCGACTTCGGCAAGAACGGCTGGCAGGAGATGCCGGATGTCGCCGACCTGCTGCGCGACAAGGCCGAGCTCGAGGGGGTGCAGGTCTTCATCGCCGGCGCCGGCGGCCAGGCGGCGACCCAGGCAGAGGCCTTCGAGGGCCTCGACGGGTCCCTGCTGCTCACCACCGTGATCGTGGTGATCATCATCCTGCTGCTCACCTACCGTAGCCCGGTGCTCTGGCTGCTGCCGGTGATCTCCGCCGGCGTCGCGCTGACCTCCGCCCAGGCGGTCATCTACTTCCTGGCCAAGCACGCCGATCTCACCGTCAACGGGCAGAGCCAGGGCATCCTCACCGTGCTGGTCTTCGGCGCCGGCACCGACTACGCCCTTCTCCTGGTGGCCCGCTATCGCGAGGAGCTGCGCCGCCATGAGGACCGGCACGAGGCGATGGCCTTCGCCCTGCACCGGGCCAGCCCGGCGATCATCGCCAGCGCCGGCACGGTGGTGCTCGGCATGCTCTGCCTCCTGCTCGCGGACATGAACTCCACTGCCGGGCTCGGGCCGGTCGCGGCCATCGGAATCGCCGTGGGCCTGCTGGTGATGATCACCCTGCTGCCGGCGCTGCTGGTGATCTGCGGACGCTGGATCTTCTGGCCGACCCGGCCGGCGTACCACAGCGAGGAGACGACCTCCTCCGGCCTGTGGTCGCGGCTGGGCCGGCGGATCAGCAGGCGTCCCCGCGCGATCTGGATCGGCACCGTCGTGGTGCTGGCGATCTGCTGCCTGGGGGTGGTGAGGCTGGACGCCAGTGGTCTGTCGACGGAGGGCTCCTACACCCAGGAGTTCGAGGCCATCACCGGTCAGCAGGTACTCACCCGGCACGGTCTCGCCGACCAGTCCAACCCGGTGCTGGTGCTCTCCCACGCCGAGTCGGCGGCCGACGCCGCGCCGGTGCGGACTGCGCTGGACGGCATCGAGGGCATCTCCGCGCCGACCGAGCCGGTGGTCAATGACGGTGTGGCCTTCATCTCCGCCGCGATGGCCGACGATCCCACGACGTCCGCCGCCTTCGAGACGGTGCAGCGCGTCCGTGCCGCGGTCGGTGCCGTCGACGGCGCCGGCGCTCTCGTCGGCGGTGCCGCCGCGGTGACCTACGACGTTGAGCGGGCCGCCCAGCGTGACAACAGGGTGGTCATCCCGGCAGTGCTGCTGGTGGTCCTGCTGATCCTGATGCTGCTGTTGCGGGCGCTGGTCGCGCCCCTGATGCTGATCGCCACGGTGGTGCTCTCCTTCGGCGCCTCGCTGGGGCTCAGCACGCTGCTCTTCCACTACGTGCTCGGCTTCGAGGGCGCCGACGCCTCGATGCCGCTCTTCGTCTTCGTCTTCCTGGTCGCGCTGGGCATCGACTACAACATCTTCCTGATGACCCGCGTGCGCGAGGAGACGTCCGAGCACGGCACCCGGCGCGCCTCGCTGATCGCGCTCGCCGCGACGGGCGGGGTGATCACCTCCGCGGGCCTGGTGCTCGCCGCGACCTTCCTGGTCCTGACCACGATGCCGCTGGTGGCCTTCGTCGAGATCGGCGTCGCGGTGGCGATCGGCGTGCTGCTGGACACGATGGTGGTCCGGTCGGTGCTGGTGACCGCGCTCAACCTGGACATCGGCTCCCCGATCTGGTGGCCGAGCAGGCTCGACCGCGACCCCGTCACCGACGCCACCCACCGGCCACCACAGGAGGTCCGCACCTCCTGAAAACGCGAGGTCGGACTCCGGACGCCCGCGACCCTAGGCTGGCTCCATGGGCCAACCCATCGAACCCTGGCGGCTGGGGGTCGCCGAGGTGACGGCGGCGTTGGACACCGACCCGGTGGCCGGGCTGAGCACCACGGAGGCGAGCCGGCGACTCGCCCGGTACGGCGCGAACCTGCTCGCCAGCACGCCGACGGAGCCGGCGTGGCGCAAGGTGCTCCGCCAGTTCGCCGACCCGCTGGTCTATCTGCTGCTCGCCGCGGTCGTCGTGTCGGCCCTGGCATGGCTGGTCGAGGGCGCGCACGGAGTGCCGTACGAGTCGCTGGTCATCGCGGTGATCGTGGTCGCCAACGCGATCCTCGGCTACGTGCAGGAGGCACGGGCCGAGCACGCGGTCGCGGCCCTGCAGCGGATGACGGCGGCGACCTCGACCGTCGTGCGCGACGGCGAGGAGCGACGGGTGCCGGCGGCCGATCTCGTGCCCGGTGACGTACTGCTGCTCGACGAGGGCGACACGGTCGGCGCGGACGCCAGGCTGGTGCACGTCGCGGCGCTCACCGTCGCCGAGGCCGCCCTGACCGGCGAGAGCGAGCCGGTGCTCAAGGACACCGAGACGCTCCAGGCCGGCACGACCCTCGCCGACCGCACCAACCTGGTCTTCAGCGGGACCGCGGTCACCCGCGGGCGCGGTCGCGGAGTGGTGACCAGTACCGGCATGAGCTCGGAGATGGGCCAGGTCGCCCGACTGCTGGCGGAGACCGACAAGGAGGAGACACCGCTCCAGCGCGAGGTCGGCCGGATCGGCCGCGCCCTCGGCATCGCGGTCGTGGTCATCGCGGTGGTCGTGATGGCCGCCATCTTCGCGACCGCCGACGTCACCTCCGCGGAGCAGATCGTCGACGTGCTGCTCGTCGGGGTCTCCCTCGCGGTGGCAGCGGTCCCCGAAGGGCTACCGACGATCCTGTCGGTGGTGCTGGCCCTGGGCGTCCAGCGGATGGCGACCGAGCGGGCGGTCGTCAAGCGGCTGTCGTCGGTGGAGACGCTCGGATCCGCGAGTGTCGTGTGCTCGGACAAGACCGGCACCCTCACCTGCAACGAGATGACCGTGCAGGCGGTGGTGACCCCCTCCGGCCGGGTCGACCTCACCGGGTCCGGCTACCTCCCCGTCGGCGAGCTGCTCGTCGCCGGGGAGCCGCTGCGCGACGAGCGCCTGCTCCGCGAGGTGCAGCTGGTCGTCGGTGGCGGCAGCCTGGCCAACAACGCGGTGCTCCGCGAGGAGGACGGGAGCTGGACCATCCAGGGGGATCCCACCGAGGCGGCCTTCCTGGTCGCCGAGGCGAAGATCGGGCTCACCGAGCTGCGCCGCGAGCAGTACGAGCGGGTCGGCGAGGTGCCGTTCACCTCCGAGCGCAAGCTGATGAGCGCCCTGGCCACCGTCGCGGAGGACCGGATCGTCGTCACCAAGGGGGCCCCGGACGTCCTGCTCGCCCGGTGCACCCACGAACGGGTGGCCGAGGAGGTCCGCCCACTCACCGACGTACGCCGGCAGGAGATCCTCGCGGAGGTCGACGATCTCGCGGACCAGGCACTGCGCACCCTGGCCGTCGCCTACCGGCCGATCCCCGACGGTGCGGCAGCCGACGAGCGCCTGGAGCGCGAGCTGGTCCACCTCGGCGTGGTCGGCATGATCGACCCACCACGACCGGAGGCGCGCACCGCGCTCGCCGAGGCACACACCGCCGGGATCCGGGTGCTGATGATCACCGGCGACCATCCCCGGACGGCGCGTCGGATCGCCGCCGACCTGGGCGTGGCCGGGCCGGACGGCAGCGTGCTGACCGGAACCGACCTCGCGGAGCTGTCCGAGGAGGACCTCCGGGCCGCTGTCCTCGAGGTCTCCGTCTACGCCCGGGTGGCGCCGGAGCAGAAGCTCCGCATCGTCGACGCCCTCCAGGACAACGGCCAGATCGTCGCGATGACCGGCGACGGGGTCAACGACGCCCCCGCCCTCAAGGCCGCCGACATCGGCGTCGCGATGGGCATCACCGGCACCGAGGTGACGAAGGAGGCGGCCGACATGATCCTGGCCGACGACAACTTCGCCACGATCGTGCACGCGGTCCGCGAGGGCCGGTCGATCTTCATCGACATCCAGAAGTTCATCCGGTTCCTGCTGTCGTCCAACATCGGCGAGGTGCTGACGATGCTCGCCGGCGTCGTGTTCGCCGGAGCACTCGGCCTCACCGGCACGGGCGAGGCCATCGCCGTACCGCTGCTGGCTACCCAGATCCTCTGGATCAATCTGCTCACCGACACCGCGCCGGCCCTGGCGATGGGCATCGACCCTCCGCCGGACGATCTGATGCACCGGCCGCCACGACGACTCACCGACCGGGTGATCGACGCCCAGATGTGGCTGGGCATCGTCTGGGTCGGCGTCGTGATGGCCGTGGTCACGCTGGCCGCCCTCGACCTACGGCTGGAGGGCGGGCTTCTCGGCGGGTCCGGCGACATCGTCGAGGCCCGGACGCTGGCGTTCACCACGCTCGTGCTGGCGCAGCTCTTCAACTGCCTCAACGCCCGCTCGGACACCGAGAGCGCCTTCCGCCATCTCTTCACCAACCGCTGGCTGTGGAGCGCGATCGCCCTCTCGGTCGTCCTCCAGGTCGCCGTCGTCCACGTCGGCTTCCTCAACGAGGCCTTCGCGACCACTCCACTCGACGTCGCGGACTGGGCGCTCGCCGTGGGCCTGGCGAGTCTCGTGCTGGTCGCCGACGAGGCGAAGAAGCTCGTCGGGCGGCTGGCGGCACGACGCGGGAAACCCAAGGACGGCCTGTGATTCCCTCCACACCCTGTCGTCGCGCCAGTTCACCCATGAAAGAGTTCGTGACGGGACTGCTGTCACGGTGACCCGTCCGGCCTTGAAAGGACTGCGATGAAGCTCTCCACGATGTTGATGTACGACGGCAATCCGCGATCAGCCGCCGACCAGACGGTCGCCCTGGAGAAGGCCGGGCTCGACACCGTCTGGGTCGCCGAGGCGTACGGCTTCGACTCCCCGACGCTGATGGGCTACCTCGCCGCGAAGACCGAGACCGTGGAGATCGGCTCGGCGATCCTGAACATCTACTCGCGCACCCCCGGCGCCCTGCTGCAGACC